>JAFKKQ010000329.1 GCA_017304505.1 Hyphomicrobiales bacterium
GTTTCGACTTGTCGAGCACACCCGGAACGTCGGTCAGCAGCAGGAAGCGCTTGGCTTTGAGCGCGCCGGCGATGGCGCCGGCAAAAGTGTCGGCGTTGACGTTGTAGCTGCCGCCGTCGGCCGAGGCCGCCACGGGCGCCAGCACCGGGATCAGCTCACGGCCGAGCACGGTGTCGAGCACGGTGGTGTCGACCTTGTCCGGCTCGCCGACGAATCCAAGATCGACCACCTTCTCGATGTTGGAATCCGGGTCGACGACGCGGCGCGTCGCCTTGCGCGCCATCACCATGTTGCCGTCCTTGCCGCACAGTCCGATGGCCTTGCCGCCGGCGGCATTGATGAAGCCGACGATCTGTTTGTTGATCGAACCGGCCAGAACCATTTCGACGATTTCCAACGTCTTGGCGTCGGTGATGCGCAAGCCGCCGGCGAATTGCGATTGCACCCCGGCGCGCTTGAGCATCGCCTCGATCTGCGGTCCGCCGCCGTGAACCACCACCGGGTTGATGGCCGTCTGCTCCAGCAGCACGATGTCGCGCGCAAACGAGCGCGCCACGCTCTCGTCGCCCATAGCGTGGCCGCCGTATTTGATGACGATGGTTTCCTCGTCGTAGCGCTGCATGTGCGGCAGCGCCTCCGAGAGGATGCGGGCGGCATCCTGTGGGCTGGTCTTGGCGGTCTCGCTCATCGTCCGGTCTCGCGCGTTTGAAGCGCCGCCGTTCTAGCCGACATTGACGCGGGCGGCGAGGGTCAATTCAACCTCAGCGCCCGACGAGTGCCGCAAGCGCCACGGTTAGCTAGCTCGCGATCAGGATCATGCCGCCGGTCGGTGCCGCCATCGGGAACAGGCGATGACCGAGGAAGGCGCGGGCCGACACGTCGCCCGCGAACAAGGCGCCGCCGAGCACAAAGCCGCAAAGCGCGACCATGCCGATTGTGCGCGATGCCATCCCTTGGTGCAGCGCCGCGGTGCCGCCCAGGATCGCGGCGGCGTGAAACAGCAGCATGTATCCGGCGCTGTCGAGCCCGGAGCCCGGCGTGCCGTGAGCGGAGGCTGCGGCGAGCACGACACCTGCGGCGCCCATCAGTCCGGCCAGGATCAGCAACGCGGATTCCATAGTGCCTCGTGTCAGGTGCGCTCGGCCTTGAGCCGTGCGATTGCGGCGCGCAGTTCGGGGATGCCGTGACCTTCCCGCGACGAGGTCGGCAGCACGTGCGGAAACGCCGCTGGACGCTTGGCGAGCGCCGTCTCGATGGCGGCGATCCGTTCCGTCAGTTCGGTGGCTTTGATCTGGTCGGCCTTGGTCAGGACGATCTGGTGGCTTACGGCCGCTTCGCTCAAGGCGTCGAGCGGCGGCGTGTCGGCATCCTTGAGTCCATGCCGTGCATCGATCAGCACATAGACGCGGGCGAGATTGGCGCGGCCGCGCAGGTATTCATGGATCAGTTGGGTCCACGCCTTCACCTTCGGACGGGGCGCCGCGGCATAGCCGTAGCCCGGCATGTCGACCAGCGTCAGCATCGGGTCGGCGGCGAAGAAGATCAATTCCTGGGTGCGGCCCGGCGTGTTCGAGGTGCGCGCCAGCGCGTTGCGCCCGGTCAGCGCGTTGATCAGGCTCGATTTGCCGACGTTGGAACGCCCGGCAAAAGCAATCTCGATGCCGCGCATCTTTGGCAGCGATTCAAGCGAGCCGGCCGCAGTGGCAAAGCGCCACTCCTGCGCGAACAACAGCCGGCCGGCTTCGCGCTCCGCGGATGAGAATTGAGGTGAAGTGCTCACGCTGCTTAGGCTAGGCTTGCATCATCGCGTTGTCATCCGATGAGAGGTCGCAAACCATGTCCGTTTCCATGTACACCGTTTCAATCCCAGTCTTTATGCAGCATCTCAACGGGCTGTCCACCGTCCTCGACAAGGCGGCCGCCTGGGCCGCAGCCCGCAAGGTCAACGAAGCCGACCTGCTCAACATGCGGCTTTCCCCGGACATGTACAACCTGGCGCGGCAGGTACGGGCGGCGACCGATCACGCCGCCAACGCAGCCGGACGGCTGGCAGGCAAGGAACTGCCGAAGTTCGCCAACGACGAAACGACGATCGGGCAATTGAAGGACCGCATCGCCAAGACGATCGAATACCTCAAAAGCGTCAAGCAAAATGAGGTTGACGGCACCGAGGGCAAAGACATCAGCATTACGTTCCCGAACGGCAACACCCGCCAGTTCACCGGACAGAGCCTTCTGCTCGGCAACAGCCTGCCGAATTTCTGGTTTCACACCACGACCGCCTACGACATCGTCCGTCATTGCGGCGTCGAGGTCGGCAAGCGCGACTTCATGGGCACGCCGCCGGCTTGAAGCCGGATTTTCCCGGTGCATAAAAAGCAACGGCCGGCTTGTTTGCCGGCCGTTGTCGTATCGAGAGGCGTCGCCTTGGAAGCCCCGCGCGCCGTTCTACATCTTGGCGCCTTTTCTTCGGCATTCGGAGCGGAATTTCTTGCGCTGCTTGCCGTGTAAGCCTTTTGCGTCGGCTTGTTCGGAGCATGCCTTCGATATCGCTTTCTTGCCTGAAGCGCTCATCGCCGGGGTGTTCGGCGTTGGCGCCGTCTGGGCTGCCGCGTCGCCGGCGACGACGGCCGTCAACAGGGCAGCGACGACAAACAGGGTCTTCATGGGATTGGCCTCCGTTGCGGGCAGGGAATCCGCCCGATCAGCCCTTCAGGCGCTTGTTGCATTCGCTGTAGTAGCCTCCGCCTTTCTGGATCCAGTTGAGGCCGCCGTTGGCGTTGCTCGTCTTGTTGGCGTTGTACTGATCGAGGCAGGTGTGCATGCGCGCTTTGCCCGCGGACTCGGAGGAATATTTCGGCGAAACAGCAGTGGGGAATACGGCCCTGCCTGTCGCTGCCGGCGCGGCGGGTCTGGCCGCCGTCGTAGCGGCGGGTTTGGCTGGCGCCGCCGCCGGCTTTTGCGTGGTGGCCGAAGCCGGCGCGGCGGAGGCATTCGTGCCGCATTCCGCCTTGCGGAAGTCGTTCCACTTCATGCCTTTCAGCGTGCCGGCGGTCTGTGCCGCTTTATACTTGGCGCTGCATTCCTGCATCGTCAGCGCCTGCGCCGAACCGGCGCTCAGTACGAACGCGCCTAACAGCGCGCCCGCACAAACCGCAAGGGTACGTGTCGTCATGTCTGGTTTCCTCTGCTGATAGCCTTGCATCAACAACAAATCGCAGTTCACCGTCTGAATACCGTTAGATCATACGTGTTGCTTCCTGCTCGGTCGGCAGCCGGCCGTCGGGAGTCAGGTGATTGACGACCTCCGGCAGGTGCTGGCTGAGGCCGGCCAGCAGTTCGTCGCGCGATAGCCCGGATTGAGCCATCAGCGTGTTGATCTGGTCGGCGCCGAGCGCCTTGGCGAGATCGTCGGGGGCAATGGCTTGATTGGGGCCGCTATCGACCCAGGACTTGGCAACGTCGTGTTGTCCCGATTGCTTGAACTGGTCCAGCAGATCGCCCAACCCTCCGCTCAGCACGCTTCCGGCAGCGCCGCCGGCGAGCAGGCCACCCAATCCTCCCGTCAGGAGACCGCCCAATCCTCCGCCGCTGTTCGCGCCCTGGCCTGGCACCGAACCGCCGCCGGGGCCCGCGCCGCCCAAGGCATTCCTCAAGAGATCGCCGATGCCGCCGCCCTGGCCCGCTTGGGGTGCGGGAGCCGGAGCGGCGGGGGCGGCGGACGAGCCACCCAGACCTTTCAAGGCTTTGTAAGCGAGGAGCCCCAACACGGCCATCATGATCGGGGACATGCCGCCGCCGCCTGAATTGGCGCTGCCGGCGGGGCTTTGCTGCCCGCGGGGGCCATTCTGCATACCATTGAGAACGTCAAGCAGACCCATAATACCCTCCACTCCATCCTGAAGCGGGGATAGGGCGCGTCGGCGTGACCGCTCCGTCCCCTCGCGTCGTGTCTCGGAAGCCCCGAAGGCCTAAAATGGATTGGGGCCGCAAAAGTTCCATGACACCCACTCCACACCCACATCCACTCCGCGAATTGAGGCCGGCGCCCCGCCGGATGTCAAAAACAATCAGCATGATGGAACCGGGCGTTGGAATGCGGAGTTTTTGTGTCTGTCGCCAGCGACCCCGGCAACCACGAAGCGGGCGGCAACGGGGTGATGGCGGCAGGTTGGCACCGGCAGGTATGACAGCGGCAGGTATGACAGCGGCAGGACCGCGGTTGAGAAAGGGAGGGGTGTGAATATGAATATTCTTTGGATCGTTCTGATCGGGTTCCTCGCGGGCATTATTGCGCGCTTTCTGTCGCCCGGTCCCAACAATCCTGCGGGTTTCATTTTGACCACGGTGCTCGGAATTGCCGGCGCATTCGTTGCCACCTTCATCGGTCAGGCGATCGGCTGGTATCGCCTCGATCAGGGAGCCGGCTTGATCGGTGCGACGGTTGGTGCACTGGTGGTGCTGTTCATCTGGAACCGGCTGGTCGCACGCCGCGCTATTTCCGATCCCGGGGCTGGTCCGCGACGCTGGCTTTGATGCTGGGCATCCCGCGTCTCGGGCCGCCGTCCGAAGAAATTTGAGGCCATAATCCCGGCGGGCTCATGCCGAAGGATTATGGCCTCTCTTGCTTCGCGATTGTCGGAGCTGTCGCGCTGTGAGCGTCGTCAACCGCTCTTTCCAGCGCCCTTCTTCTTGCCGAACAGCGCCTTGATGTTGTCGAACAACTCCACCTTGGCGCCGTTCTTGCGCATGATGATGCTCTGTTGGATCACCGACAGCGTGTTGTTCCAGGCCCAATAGATGACGAGGCCGGCCGAAAACGACGCCAGCATGAAGGTGAAGATCACCGGCATCCAATCGAAGATCATCTTTTGCGTCGGATCGGGCGGCGCAGGATTGAGCTTCATCTGCGCCCACATCGTGACGCCCATGATCAGCGGCCAGATGCCCAGGTGCAGGAAATGGCCGATGACCGGCACCAGCGTCGGATCGTACGGGATGAGGCCAAACAGATTGAAGATGTTGGTCGGATCGGGCGCGGACAGGTCGTGGATCCAGCCGAAGAAGGGCGCGTGCCGCATCTCGATGCTGATGAACAGCACCTTGTACAGTGCGAAGAACACCGGCACCTGAATTACGATTGGCAGACAGCCTGCAAGAGGATTGATCTTCTCCTTCTTGTAGAGCTCCATCAGCGCTTGCTGCTGCTTCATCTTGTCGTCGGCATAGCGTTCGCGGATCGCCGCCATCTCCGGCTGCACCGCCTTCATCTTTGCCATCGAAGCGTAGGACTTATTGGCGAGCGGGAAGAACACGCCCTTGATGAGGACCGTAATCAGCAGGATGGCGATGCCGAAATTGCCGACGTGGTGATAGAGCCAGTCGATCGCCCAGAACATCGGCTTGGTGATGAAGTAGAACCAGCCCCAATCGATCAGAAGCTCGAAGCGATTGAGGTTGAGAGCCTTCTCATAGCCATCGACGACCGCGACCTCCTTGGCGCCGGCAAACAGCCGGCCGCTCGTCGCGATTGTCGCTCCGGGTGCGACGGTTTTGGCTTCGCCGAGATAGTCGGTCTGATAGCTCTTCTGCGTGCCGTTGAGCGTATAGGTGAAGTGCGCCTGGATGGGCGCCTTGGTGTCGGGGAGCAGCGTCGCGGCCCAGTATTTATCCGTGATGCCGAGCCAGGCGTCGGTGGCCTTGAACGAAACGCTCTTCTTGTCCTCGATCGTCTTGTAGGTGAATTCCTGCAGACCTTGATCGCCCATGACGCCGATCAAGCCCTCATGCAGGATGTAGTAGCCGAGTGTCTGCGGCGTGCCGTCGCGACGGATCAGCGCGAACGGGTAGAGCGTCACCGCCGCCGCGCCCTTGTTGACGACCTGGTCTTCGACCGTGAGCAGATACTTGTCGTCGACGGAGATAACCCGGCGGAACTCCAGGCCCTCGCCGTTGTCATAGGTCAGCGTCACCGGCCGGTCCACGGTCAGCGGTCCCGAGCCTTGCCGCGTCCAAACGGTGTTGCTGTCGGGCAGCTTCACCTTGGCGCCCGCTCCTGCGACCCAGCCGAACTCGGCATAAAACGGGTGCGGACTTCCCGAGGGCGCCAGCAGCACGATCGGCGGAGAGTTCTTATCTACGGTCTCGTGGTATTGCGTGAGCGCCAGATCGTCGATCTGCGCGCCCTTCAGCGCGATCGAGCCGTGCAGCCGCGGCGTCTCGACCATGATCCGCGGCGACGAGGCGATCACGGCCTCGCGCGAGCGCTGGGTGGTTGGCGCGGCCGCTGTCTGGCCGGGCGTGGACGGTGCCCCCGGCTGGGCGGCCGGGGTGCCGGAAGCGGATTTCCCGGCGGGCGATTGCGTCTGGAGTTGCTGCGTCTGCTGGGCCTTGAGGTGGGCCTCCTGCTTCTGCTTCTCCATCTGCGGCAAGCCGACGAAATACTGCCATCCGATCAGCACGAGCGCGGACAGCACGATGGCAAGGATGGTGTTCTTCTGGTCGGTCATGTGCGGTTTTCTATCTCGTGCCCGCATGTGGGGTGGCGGTCGGGCTCTTGCCATGCACGCGCCCGAGCGCGCGGTCGAAGTCCTCGGTCAGCCGGTCGAACGGCAGATCGAGAGCCGCACGTCGTCCGATGAGCACATAGTCAAATCCTGGCCGCATGCGCGCGGTTGACGAAAGCCGGACCACCTCACGCAGCCGCCGGCGCACGCGATTACGCTCGACCGCGTTGCCGACCTTCCGGGAGACCGTGAATCCGACACGCACCGGTCCATCCTCGCGCCGATCCAGCGCCTGGAGCACAAACCCGCTCACGGGAGCCTTTGCGCCGGTCGCCGCAGCCAGGAAGTCAGCGCGCTGCCGAAGCCGTTGCATGGCAGCAGGCGCGGGCATCCGCGCCGGCTTCAGGCGCTGAGCCGCTTGCGACCCCGGGCGCGCCGGGCGGCCAGCACCTTGCGGCCTCCCGTGGTCTTGAGGCGCGCGCGAAATCCGTGACGGCGCTTGCGCACCAGCTTGCTGGGTTGATAGGTCCGCTTCACGAGCTTGATCTCCGTTCGCCGTCGCGTGCGGCTTATACGGAGGCCACGCAATGGCGTCAATGCGACCCTATTCCCGGCTGCTGCGGTCGCGATTTACCTCATAAATCAGCCGGATGACTTGGCCTGGTATCGGGTGGTGTATACATCGCGCCGCGCCGCCGCCTTTTTTGTTAGGATGGCGGCACAACCGGCCTGCGAAGACCCACGGTAACGATGCCTGCCGACCCCCGCTCCAGCTCCTCCAGGTGCCATTTGGCTTTCCTATCGGCTGTTTTGCGCCGTCCGGCCGTCGGCGCGGGCCGGTGCCAGCCAGCCTTAATTCGTCCGGCGGCCCAAGCCCGGGCTCTTGCCAGGGGCACGGAGCGGGATGGGATCGGTCCCATCGGTTCCGCGAGTTGGGATTGATCGCCGAGGCGCGGAAGGGACAGCATGGCCGAGCAGCTCAAACCCGATCTCTGCGTCATCGGCGCAGGCGCCGCCGGGACGGCGGTGGCGATGGCGGCGGCTGCGCTCGGCGCGCCCGTGGTGCTGATCGAAAAGGGACGGATGGGCGGCTCCCGGCTCAACACCGGCTGTGTGCCCTCGATGGCGATGATCGCGGCGGGACGACATGTCGAGGCGTCCCGGACCAGTGCGTCGTTCGGCATCGAGGCGGCGAAGCTGGAGGTTGAATTCGATAAGGTTAACGATCATATCCACCGCGTCATCGGCGCCGCCGCGCCCAATGACTCGAGGGAGCGCCTGACGGGGCTTGGCGTCCGGGTTATCGAAGGCGAGGCGCGCTTCCGCAACACCAGGACCGTCATTGTCGGCGCCGACGACGACATCAAGTTCGAGATCAGGGCGCGCCGCTTTGTGATCGCGACCGGTTCGCTGCCGATGGTTCCGCCGATCTCCGGGATCGAGCAGGCCGCTTACCTCACCAACGAAACCGTGTTCGAGACCCGGGAGCGGCCAAAACACCTGATCGTCATCGGTGGCGAGCCCGTCGGCCTCGAGCTTGCCCAGGCGTTCCGCCGCCTGGGCTCCGAGGTGACCGTCTTGGACCCATCGCAGCCGCTTCAGGATGAGGATGCGGAGTGCTCGGCCGTGGTGCTCGACGCGCTTTCGCGCGAGGGCGTGACCATCCGCAGCGGCGTCCACGTCGAGCGGGTGCGCCGGCTGCGCCAGCGTGTTGAGGTCGTGCTCGCCGGAGACACAGAGGAAACCATCCAGGGCACCGATCTGCTGATCGCGTCGGGCCGGCAGCCGAATCTATCCGGCCTTGGCCTGGAGGCGGCCCGCGTCAAGCATCAGCCAGGCGGCATCGTGGTCAATAAGCGCTTCGGCACCACCAACAAGCGTGTCTATGCCGTGGGTGACGTGATCGGCGCGCCACGGTTCAGCCACGTTGCCAGCCACCACGCCGCGCTGCTCGTGCGTCACCTGCTGTTCCGCCTGCCGGTCAACAAGAATGCCGATGTGATCCCGCGGGTCACATTCACCGACCCGGAACTGGCCCACGTCGGCCTGACCGATATAGAGGCACGCGGGCGGCACGGCGGCATTCGGGTGCTCCGCTGGCCGTACCGGGATAATGACCGCGCCCAGGCCGAACGCAAAATCCGTGGTCATATCAAGGTCGTAACCGATGCCAAGGGCTTGATCCTGGGCGCGACCATTACCGGTGCCGCCGCCGGCGAGCAGATCGCGGCCTGGACGCTCGCCATCAACCACGGGCTCAACATTCGTGCGTTTTCCGATTTGATCGTGCCGTATCCCACTTATATGGAAATCGGCAAGCGGGCGGCCGTCACCTTTTTGACGCCACGTTTGACGACATCTTGGATCCGGCGCCTGCTCAATCTGCTCCGCCGCTTTGGCTGAATTGGCGAGCCCACGATGACGCAACCATCCGAACCGGCGGTCACGCCGGCAGAGGAAACCAAGCCCGAGCGGACGCGGTTCTGTCTCGGTCGCTTGGGGCTGTCGGGCAAGCTTCTGGTCCTCACCATCCTGTTCGTGATGATCGCCGAAGTGCTGATCTACGTGCCGTCGATTGCGAACTTTCGGCTGAACTGGCTGAACGACCGGCTTGCCGCGGCGCATACGGCGGCGCTGGTGCTTGATGCGGCGCCGAGCGGCATGGTGCCGGAAAGTCTGGCGCGGCAAATCCTGCAGAGCGTCGGCGCGCGCACGGTGGCGGTGAAGATGGGGCAGCGGCGGCGCTTGCTTGCCATTTCCGACATGCCGCCGACGATCCACCATGACGTTGACATGCGCAACGTGTCCTGGGTCCACGCCATTGTCGATGCTTTCGGCACGCTGTCCGGGAGCGACAAGGACGTGATGCGGGTTGTCGGACCGGCGCCGATGGGCGGCGACTTCCTCGAGATCGTGCTCGACGAGGCGCCGTTGCGCAAAGCGATGCTTCGCTTCTCGCTGACGATCATGCTGCTGTCGCTGCTGATCTCGGGCATTACCGCGACGCTGCTGTACTTCGCACTGCATTACCTGCTGGTGCGGCCGATGCGGCGCATCACGGCCAACATCGTGGCGTTCCGCGCGGACCCTGAAAATCCGGCGCGTGTCATCGTCGCATCGCCCCGGCAGGACGAGATCGGCTTCGCCGAGCGCGAATTATCGGAGATGCAGCGCGATCTTGCTTCGATGCTCCAGCAGAAAAGCCGGCTCGCTGCGCTGGGGCTCGCGGTGTCGAAGATCAACCACGACCTGCGCAATCTCCTGACGTCGGCGCAGCTTTTCTCCGAGGGGCTGACCAGCCTGCCGGACCCGCGCGTGCAACGCTTCGCGCCGAAACTGATGCGGGCGCTCGAACGCGCCATCGCGTTCTGCCAGTCGACATTGTCTTACGGGCGGGTGCAGGAGCCGCCGCCGGACCGCAAGCCGGTCGCGGTGGAGACGCTGGTCGAGGAGGTTCACGAGACGCTGGCGCTGTCGGAGAACCGGATCGGTTGGGTGGTTGCCATCGAACGTGGACTCATCGTCGATGCCGACCCGGACCAACTCCTCCGGGTGCTGCTCAACCTCGCCCGCAACGCCGTGCAAGCACTGGAGACGCGCGCCCCGAACGATCCGGCGCGCGACCAGGTGCGGATCACCGGGCGACGTGAGGGCGCCATCGTCGAGATCGAGGTCTCCGACACCGGGCCCGGCTTCCCGGCGAAGGCGCGCGAGCATCTGTTCGAGCCGTTCCAGAGCTCGGCCCGAAGCGGTGGAACCGGCCTCGGCCTTGCTATCGCCAAAGGCATCATGGGGGCGAAATCAAGCTGGTCGAAGGCACGATCGGCGCCACCTTCCGGCTCACGATCCCGGATCGCGCGGTTCAGCTCGAAGCCCGTCGCAGCGCGCGGGTGCGGGCGTCCTGATGCCGGCGTTTCCCGCCCGCACTTGCCAATAAAGATCGAAAACGATAGCTCTAGCCCCCGTTCCGCCCGGTATGCGAAATATCCTGCGGAACGGCAGGCGCCCGTAGCTCAGCTGGATAGAGCACTAGACTACGAATCTAGGGGTCAGGAGTTCGAATCTCTTCGGGCGCGCCATTTTCCATCACCAGAATAATGCTGACGACCAAAGTCAGCCCGCCGAGGTGGGTCGTCCATGATCGGGCGCCAGCTAAGTGCGGTATCAATTGTGCCTCAGATTTTGGCGAAGCCGCCGACAGCTTCGGTCTCCGACCGCCGGGTCCGTAAGGCAATGGCGGCCGGTTGCCGCGTTGCACGTCACTGCCACGCGATCATGTCGGGCTGTTGGTCTTCTCGGTGAACAGCGCGTCGGCGTCGCCGATCCCGGCCCGGCGGGCAGTGTCGATCACGCTCTGCACGGTTTCCGGTGGAAGACGCACTGTCGCGCCGCTCGCCGCGCGCGCGTCGAACACCAACTCGCCAGGGGCGTAGACGCGATCGACGCCGGGGGCCTTCTTCGAGTTGCTGACCCGCAAGGCCTGGTCGTTGACGCGCCGTGCGAACCGGTCGTTGGCGACGAAGTGAGCAGCGTCGATGGCGAGGAAAAGCTGACTGCAGCGATAAGGGTCTGCCGGGTTCCCATACAGAGGCCGGACTTCGGCGCCGACCGCGCCCTCGGAGAGGCCGCCGCACAACAGGTCGATGACGAATGCCAGTCCGAAGCCCTTTGGTCCGGC
>JAFKKQ010000237.1 GCA_017304505.1 Hyphomicrobiales bacterium
GAGCGTATGCGCCTGCGCCAACAGCACCTGCGCCAGCCATTGGCTCGAAATCCACGGTGCACCGGCCATCGTGTCGGAAAACGTATCGACGTGGGGAACGTCGCGATGGGCGAGGATCCAGTTGCCGACGGCGATTTGCCAATGTGTGTCGGGGTCGTTGAGCAAGTGACTCCCGAGCACCAGCAGCAGCAGATAGCCGATCGCGGCCACGGCCATTGGCCACGGCAGCCGCAAGCGGGCGGTGCCCCCCACACCCTGGGTGAGCGAATAGACCATGCGAAACGCTTCCGAAACCGTGCCGTCCGGCGGCCGCGTCCCGCGAATAGACCTGGCAATCTATAATGACCGGTAAATGCCACGCCCGGCTGGGGCGCTCCCGGCGTCCGGTGTGACGATGCAACGGCAGAAACGGGCTCAAGTCATCAATGAGTTGAAACTCGAACCTCCCGACAGCCTGATGTGAATATCGCATCGCCACGGGTCTTTGGCTGCATCGCGATTTCCCTTTGGTCCAATATCTCCCGCTTCGCAGGCCATCTTAGATAATCTCATTGTCGATCCGAGGAGGGAGAGATGAATACCCAACCTTGGTGGGAACGGCATTTCTGGTCGCTGGTTGTGGTGTATTCGATCCTGGCTCTTTCCTGCTATGCGGTGCTGCTCTTGATGTAAGCCATCAGTTTTCGTTTGCCGGCGATCTGGTTCTTCAAATCGGTGACCGGGGGCGCGATAGCGGCCGTTCCATCGCAGATTTTTTTGCATCTCTGCGCAACGCTTCTTCAAGGGTGGCAAGCCTGTCGATGCCATCGGTTTTCTCGCCCAGGCCATCGGCGCGCAACAGGTCGCGGACGGTGCCATGAGCTCCGATGATGCGCAGCGAGATGCCGCGACCGGCAAGCGCGCTGTGCAACTCGTGCAGCATGTGTGATCCGGCGAGATCGAGATAGGGCGACGCTGAAAGATCGCAAACCACCAATTGGATGGCGCCTGGGCCGCGGGCACGCACGCAGTCGAGAACGGTGTCCAGAACAAACTCGGCATTGAAGTACATCAGGGAAGCTTCCGGCCGAAAGGCGATTATTCCCGGCAACGCTTCGTTTTCGGGATGCCTTGCCATGTCTGAATAGCGGCTGGTGCCGGGGATCCGGCCCAGAAATGCCACGTGTGGCTTCGACGCCCGGAATAGCAGCATGACGATCGATGCCAACGCCGCCAGCAGAATGCCTTGCAGAATACCGAGGAGCAGGACCGCCACCAGAGCGATGGCGGCAGCGTAAAAATCCAATCGGCTCAAGCGCCACATGTGAAACAGCGCCGGAAAATCAAACAGGCCAAGGATCGCGGTCAGAACGACAGCCGCCAGAACCGCCTTCGGCAAGTTTTCCAGGAATCCGGTCAGAAACAGCAGGCACAGCGCAAGCGGCGTGCGGGCTCCCGCCTGATCGTTCACCGCCGATTGGGAGAGCCCGCCTCCGACCGGATAACCGTGTCCCAATCCCGCGGCGAGATTTGCTGCACCGATTCCGAGGAACTCCTGTCTTGGGTCAGTCGGATATCCGTGCTTGGCGCCGAAGGTGCGAGCGGCGGACACGCTTTCAATATAGGCGAGCAACAGGCAGCCGCCAGCCAACGGAAGAAGGCCCTCGACATCCCGCAGCCGAAGCGCGGGGAC
>JAFKKQ010000330.1:0-11055 GCA_017304505.1 Hyphomicrobiales bacterium
GGTCGCGCCCTTGGCGGCGACCCCCATCGCGCCTCCCCATTGCCCGTCGGTGCGCCGGTAGGCGCGAGCCCCGAACCCGGCTTCGGCCCGGACTTCGATCCGGGCTTCGGCGCGCCGCCCGGATCGCCATCGTCCTGCTGCTCGTCGCCGTCGCCTGGGTCGCCTGGCTCGCCATCGCGCTTGAGGATTTCAGCGGCGCGCTGGAGGACGGCGATCCCGTCGCACTGGAGCGTCGGATCGACTGGGTCAACGTCCAGCAGGGTCTGCGTGACGATCTCGCCGCGATCGCTTCGTCACAAGCCACCAGCGGCCTCAACGACCGCGCCATTGCCGCGCTGACCACACGGCAGGCGGTGGCCAACCTGCTGCGAACCGTCAAGCTCGACGACCGCGGCTGGGACATGGCCGCGCCGGCAACGTGGCCGGCGCCGTCGTTCAGTTGGCTCGGCATTCGCCACGCATTCTTCTCCGGCGGCCCGTTCGCGTTCCGCGTCGACGTGCGGCCGGAGAGCCGCACGATCAAGCGCCCGCTGATCTTGCTGTTCAAATGGCGCGGCGACTGGCAGCTCGCTCGCGTCTTCCTGCCGGAGGATTCCTTCGGCCGCACGCCCCGTACACCCCAAGCATCGGCGCAACCGCAAACAGCGGCGCAACCGCAAGCGTCGACCCAGCCGGCACCGGCCGCCGCACCGCCGCCCGGCGCCGAACAGGCGGTCCTCTATGAGGAGACAGGGTCCGATTCCAACGGCAAGCACCTCACCGGCTCGGTGACATGGCGCACAGAGCAGACGCCGTCGGCGTCCGGCGGACCGCCGGAGTTGGCTGTCGTGGCGGAGGCCCGCATACCACCGCAATCGCGACCGGACCCTGCCCGCGAGCCACACCATCGACATCAAGTTCGACCTGCCGCCGAACATGCCCAACGGCGGCATCCTCAACGTGGCCGCGGTCCAGTTGAAAGGCGACGACCAAAACCCCGGTCAAAAGCTCGCCGGCAGCGTGGTCAAGGTGAGCCCGGACTACTTCCTGGTCGGGCTGTCCGCCATCGAAATGGACACGCGGCTCAATCTGCAACTCCTCAAGGACCGTCCCTGGTTCGACATCCTGTTCGTTTACGGCAACAACCACCGCGCCATTCTGTCGCTCGAAAAGGGCACCACCGGAGAAAAGGTCATGGCTGAAGCGCTGGCCCAATGGGCCAGTACGCCAGCGGCGGAGGGCGGCGCGGCGCGGTAAACCGGCCGGAATACGCACTTGGCAGGCGCAGCGCACACGAACGGATACCCACCGTGCTCGAAAACGCGATAGGTTGCTTCCGCCCCATCACGTAGCCCCTGCAAGCGACCGCTCCATGCCAGATTCGTCCGAGACGTCATCCGACACGCCATCCGACACCTGCGAGATCGTGCCGACAGCGGAGCCGGCGCTGCGCGCCATCGCCATGCCCGCCGACACCAATCCGCACGGCGACATCTTCGGCGGCTGGCTGCTCTGCCAAATGGATTTGGCCGGCGGCTCGGTCGCCGCGCGGCAGGCCCGCGGCCGTGTCGTGACCGTGGCGATCACCGCGATGACGTTTCACCGCCCCGTCATGGTCGGCGACGAGGTCACGTGCTTCAGCACCATCGAGCGGGTCGGCCGCACCTCGATCACGGTGAAAACCGAAAGCTGGGTCCGCCGCGGCGTCGGCGACGATCAGATCAAGGTCACGGAAGGCGTGTTCACCTATGTCCGCGTCGGCGTCGACGGCCGCCCGCAGCCGATCGTCGCGCCGGCGCAAAACGACGCGACATAAACACGGCGGCGGAAGAACTTCCGGCCCAAGAGTTGTAAATTCACGATTGCGTAAACATCTTAATCCGTAAGCATTTGAATACGCTAATCTTGTAGCCTTCCCAGGAACCCTCCGACACCGCGGTTTTGGCCGCGGCCGTCAAACGCCCGGAAGCTCCAATGTCCCAATCGTCATTCCGCCGGGATTGGATCACCAAACCGATCTTCCGCATGGCGCAGCACGCGCTGCCGAGCCTCTCCGACACCGAACGCGAGGCCATCGAGGCCGGCGACGTCTGGTGGGACGCCGACCTGTTCGCCGGCAATCCCGACTGGAACAAGCTGCTCGCTTTCGCGCCGGCGCGGCTCACTGAAGAAGAGCAAGCGTTTCTTGCCGGCCCGGTCGAAGAACTGTGCGGCATGATCGACGATTGGCGGATCAACTGGGAATGGCACGACCTGCCTCCCGAGGTTTGGGATTGTCTGAAGACGCGCAAGTTCTTCGCGATGATCATTCCGAAGGAATACGGCGGCCTCGGCTTTTCGGCCTATGCGCACTCGGAGATCATCCGCAAACTGTCGTCGCACTCGCTCGCGGTCGCGGTCACCGCAATGGTGCCGAACTCGCTCGGTCCTGGCGAGTTGCTCATCAAGTTCGGCACGAAAGCGCAGCAGGACTATTGGCTGCCGCGGCTCGCGCGCGGCGAGGAGATTCCGTGCTTCGGCCTCACCAGCCCGGAAGCCGGATCGGACGCCGCCTCGATGATCGACTCGGGCGTTGTCTGCCGCGGCACCTACGAAGGCCAGGAAACGCTCGGCATCCGTCTCAACTGGCACAAGCGCTACATCACGCTCGGGCCGATCGCCACCGTGCTCGGCCTGGCATTCAAGCTGCACGATCCGGATCACCTGATCGGCGAGCGCGACGAGATCGGCATTACGCTGGCGCTGGTGCCGACGCATCTTCCCGGCGTCAGCATCGGGCGGCGTCATCTGCCCGCCATGCACGTCTTTCAGAACGGCCCGAACTGGGGCAAGGACGTGTTCATTCCGATGGACAACATCATCGGCGGCATCGACCAGGCCGGCAAAGGCTGGAAGATGCTGATGAGCGCGCTGGCCGCCGGCCGCGGCATCTCGCTGCCGTCGCTCTCGGCCGCCGGCACGTCGTTCGCCGCCAACGTCACCGGCGCCTATGCGCGCATCCGCGAGCAGTTTCACGTGCCCATCGCCAAGTTCGAGGCGATCCAGGAGCGGCTCGCGCGCATCGCCGCCAGCGCCTATCTGCTCGACGCCGCGCGCCGCATGACCTGCGCCGCGCTCGACGACGGCCACCATCCGGCCGTCGTCACCGCCATCATGAAATCGCAGGCAACCGACCGCATGCGCGTCGCGGTCAACGACGCGATGGACGTGCACGGCGGCAAGGGCATCATCGAAGGACCGCTGAACTATCTCGGCAGTCTTTATCGCGGCGTCCCCATCGGCATCACGGTCGAGGGCGCCAACATCGTCACACGCGCGCTGATCCAGTTTGGCCAAGGCGCGATCCGCAGCCATCCCTACCTCCTCAAGGAGATGATGGCGCTGCAGGACACCGACCGCGCGCGCGGACTTGATTCGTTCGATGCGGTGTTTTGGGGCCACGTCGGGCACAGTATCGCGAATGCCTTCCGCGCGCTCGGCCGCGCCTGGACCGGCGGCCTGTTCGCGCCCAGGCCCGACGCCGGCGCGACATCGCGCTACTATCGCCAGCTCAGCCGTCACACCTCGGCGTTCGCGCTCGCCGTCGATCTCGCGCTGCTCAGCCTCGGCGGCGGACTGAAGCGCCAGGAGATGGTGTCAGGCCGCTTCGGCGACATCCTCTCGGAGTTGTACCTGTCCTGCGCCGTGCTCAAGCGCTGGAACGACGAGGGCCGGCTCGACGACGACCTGCCGCTGGTCGCCTATTGCATGGAGGCAAGCTTCGCCACCATCGAGACGCGCTTCGACGAACTGATCGCCAACTTCCCGGTGCGGCCCGTCGGCTGGCTGTTGCGCGCCATGATCCAGCCGTTCGGACCGCGCCGCCGCGGCCCTTCCGACCGCGTCATGGAACAATGCGCCGCCATCATCACCGAGCCCTGCCCGGCGCGCGACCGGCTGACGATCGACCTGTTCAAGTCGTCGGCGAACAGCGAATGCACCGACGGCGTGGCGCTGCTGGAGCGCGCCTTCGCGCGGGTGGTCGCCGTGCAGCCGATCCGCGACCGCATGCATGCCGCGCGCGTGCGCGACATCGACCAGGCGGTGAAGCAGCGCACCATCACCGCCGACGAGGCGGCACAGCTTAAGGTCGCGGCGGAAGCCGTCTCGGCCGCCATCGCCGTTGACGATTTCGCGCCGGAAGAACTGACGGCCCGCGGCACCTTCAGCAAGGGAGACGAGTCATCGCAAACGACAGCCCGGACCCGGCCAGCCGCAGCGGAATAGCGCGGCGCCCGGTCTACATCGTCGACGGCAGCCGCACGCCGTTCATCAAGGCGCGGGGCAAGCCCGGCCCGTTCACGCCGGTCGATCTTGCGGTGCAATGCGGCCGGCCGCTGCTGCTGCGCCAGCCCTTTGCGCCGGATGCCTTCGACCAGGTGATCCTGGGCTGCGTCAACGTCATCGCCGATGAAATGAATCCGGCGCGCGTCGCCGCGCTGCGGCTCGGCATGGGCGAGGCGATGACGGCGTTCACCGTGCAGATCAACTGCGGCTCGGGCATGCAGTCGATCGACACCGCTTACCGCACCATCCGCGAAGGCGTCTCCGACCTGATCCTCGCCGGCGGCGCCGAGGCGCTGAGCCACGCGCCGCTGGTATACAGCCGCAGCGCGGTCGGCTGGTACGGCCGGCTGTTCGGCGCGCGCACCGTCGGTGCAAGGCTCGCGGCGTTCGCCAGCGTGCGGCCATCGTTCTTCAAGCCGGTGATCGGCCTGGAGCGCGGCCTGACCGATCCGATCACCGACCTCAACATGGGGCAGACCGCGGAGTTGGTCAGCCACCTGTTCCACATCACGCGCCGGCAGGCCGACGAATACGCCGCCGAAAGCCAGCAACGGCTCGCGGCCGCGCAGAAGAACGGGCACTTCAAGGGCGAGATGGAGCCGGCGTTCGCCCGCGACGGCACGCTCTACGATCACGACGACGGCGTGCGCCCCGACAGCACCGCGGACTCGCTCGCCAAGCTCAAGCCCGCGTTCGAGCGGCCGTGGGGCAAGGTGACGCCGGGCAACAGCTCGCAGATCACCGACGGCGCGTCCTGGGTGATCCTCGCCTCGGAAGACGCCGTGCAGAAGCATGGACTGACGCCAAAGGCCGTCATCGTCGACAGCGAATGGTCGGCGCTCGATCCCTCGATCATGGGACTCGGCCCGGTCTATTGCTCGACCGCGCTCCTGAAGCGGCACAATCTCGCGCTCGGCGATATCGAGCTGTGGGAGTTGAACGAAGCCTTTGCCGCGCAGGTGCTGGGCTGCATCGCGGCGTGGGAGGATGACGAGTTCTGCCGTGACGCGCTCGGGCTCGACGGCGCGGCCGGACGCATCGCGCGCGACCGCCTCAATGTGGACGGCGGCGCCGTCGGCGTCGGCCATCCGGTCGGCGCCAGCGGCAACCGCATCGTCCTCCATCTCGTCAACGCCATGAAGCGGCTCGGCCACAAGCGCGGCATCGCCACCGAATGCATCGGCGGCGGCCAGGGTGGTGCTATGCTGATCGAAGCCATCTGAGAGACGCGCATGACCACGTCACACGCCGCAAAAACCGCGCTCGGTGTCCTTGGCCCGCGCAATCTCGAACTCGGGCCGTTTACGCTCGGCGACACCGGGCAGGACGCCGGTGCGTGGCAGCACTGGCGCATGCGGACGGACGAAGACGGCATCGTCTGGCTTCTGTTCGACCGCAAGGATGCCAGCACCAACACCCTATCGGAAGAAACGCTGGCCGAAATGGACGCCGTCCTCGCCAAGCTGGAGCAGGACCACCCGCGCGGGCTCGTCATTCGCTCCGCCAAGCGCAGCGGCTTTATCGCCGGCGCCGACATCGCGCAATTCCGCGGCGTCACCGAGACAGGCCCCATCGAAGCAACGCTGACGCGCGGCCATGCCGTGCTCGACCGGCTCGACCGGCTGCCGTTTCCGACCGTCGCCGTGATCCACGGCTATTGCCTCGGCGGCGGGCTCGAAGTGGCGCTCGCCTGCGACCGCCGCATCGCCATCGACGATGCAAGCTTCGGCTTCCCCGAGGTGCTGCTCGGCCTACATCCCGGCCTCGACGGCACCGTGCGCCTGACCCACCGCATCAATCCGATCCAGGCGATGACGATGATGCTCACCGGCAAGACCGAGCGCGCCCGCCGGGCGAAATCGCTCGGCCTGGTCGATGCGGTGACGCAGGAACGCCATGTTCGCAATGCGGTGAAGGCGGCCGTGACCGGCGAACTGAAGGCCGCAAAGCCCGGCTGGCTTGTTTCGCTCCTCAACAGCAGTCCGGCTCGCGCGATCCTGGTGCCACGCATGCGCCGCGACGCTTCAAAGAAAGCGCCGCGCAAGCACTATCCCGCGCCGCACGCGCTGATCGACCTGTGGATGCAGCACGGCGGCGACGCCGACGCGATGCAGAAGGCGGAGATCCCGTCGTTCGCCAAGCTGCTGGTCACCGAGACCGCGCAGAACCTGGTGCGCGTGTTCTTCCTGCGCAACACGCTCAAAGGCCTGGCCGGCGGCCGCTGGAACGGCGGCCACATCCATGTCATCGGCGCGGGCGCGATGGGCGGCGACATCGCCGCGTGGTGCGCGTGGCATGGCTTCACCGTCAGCCTCGCCGACATGAAACCCGAACCGCTGGCCGGTGCGATCAAGCGCGCGGCCGAGCTTTACGGCAAGATCAGCCACGGCGACCGTCGCAAGGTGCGCGACGCGCTCGACCGGCTGATCCCCGATCTTGCCGGCGAAGGCGTGGCATCGGCGGACCTGATCATCGAGGCGGTGCCGGAAAATCTGGAGTTGAAGAAAAAGGTCTATGCCGGCATCGAGCCGAAGATGAAATCCGGCGCGATCCTGGCCACCAACACCTCGAGCATTCCGCTCGAACAATTGCGCGTAGGGCTGGCACGGCCGGAACGCCTCGTCGGCGTGCACTTCTTCAATCCCGTGTCGCGGATGCAGCTTGTCGAGATCGTCAGCCATGATGGTGTGGCCGACGACGTGCTCGCCGACGCGCGCGCCTTCCTCGGCCGCATCGACCGCCTGCCGGCGCCGGTGAAAAGCGCGCCGGGCTTCCTGGTCAACCGCGCGCTCACGCCCTACCTGCTCGAAGCGATGGTGATGCTCGACGAAGGCTTGAAGAAGGAAACCATCGACCGCGCGGCCGAAGACTTCGGCATGCCGATGGGTCCCATCGAACTCGCCGATCAGGTCGGCCTCGACATCTGCCTGCACGTCGCGGAAATGCGGCGCGGCAGCCTCGAGCGGCCCATGCCCGAGCCGCCGCAATGGCTCAAGGACAAGGTCGCCAAGGGCGAACTCGGCCGCAAGACCGGCAAGGGCCTTTATGACTGGAAGGACGGCCGCGCCGTCAAGCCAAGCGACGCGGCCGTGCCGCCCGCCGACACGACCGACCGGCTGATCCTGCCGATGCTCGACGTCTGTGTCGCCTGCCTGCGCGAAGGCGTGGTGGCCGACGAGGAGATTGTCGACGGCGCGATGATCTTCGCCACCGGCTTCGCGCCGTTCCGCGGCGGGCCGCTGCACTATGCCCGCGCGCGCGGGATGGACGACGTGCGCGCCACGCTGTCACGGCTCGCCACAAAATACGGCCCGCGCTTCCAGCCCGATCCGGGCTGGGACAATCTCAAATGAATCGACCGGGCACCGGCCCGGCCCGGTTCGACGACGCAGAACGGCTGGCCGATGCGATTGTCGAGCGGGTCGGCAAGACCATTGTGCTGGCGCTGCCGCTCGGCCTCGGCAAGGCCAACCACATCGCCAACGCGCTCTATGCGAAAGCGGTGGCCGACCGCTCGATCCGCCTGACGATCTTCACGGGGCTGACGCTCGAGGCGCCGCGCGCCAAGGGCGACCTGGAGCGCCGCTTCCTTGCGCCGTTCGCCGAGCGCGTGTTCGGCGGCTATCCGGCGCTGGACTATGCCAAGGCCATTCATGCGGGCACGGTGCCGCCCAACGTCGAGGTCAACGAGTTCTTCTTCCTCGCCGGCCAGTGGCTCGGCTCGCCCTATGCGCAGCGCCATTATATTTCGGCGAACTACACCCATGCGCTGCGCGCGGTGCTCGACCGCGGCGTCAACGTGGTGGCTCAACTCGTCGCGCATCGTCCCGATGAGGCGCTGCCGTTCAGCCTGAGCTGCAACCCCGACCTGACGCTGGATCTTCTGACGTTGCGCAAGAGCGGCAAGACCGACTTCCTTTTCACGGGACAAACCAACTCCGAACTGCCGTTCATGCGCGGCGATGCGGCCATCGCAGCAAGCGAATTCGACATGCTGCTCGACACCCCGGCGACGGACTTTCCGCTGTTTGCGCCGCCGCGAGAACCGATCGCGCCGGCGGATTATGCCGCCGGCCTCCACGCGGCCGCCTTGGTGCCCGATGGCGGCACCTTGCAGATCGGCATCGGCTCGCTCGGCGATGCCGTCGCGCAGGCGCTGGTCCTGCGCCATCGCCACAACGACGATTTCCGCGCGCTGTTGGCGCGCTTTCGTACGCCGCCGAATGCCGCCTTGCACACCGCGCCGTTCGCGGTCGGCCTCTACGGCTGCACCGAAATGTTCGTGGAGGGCCTGCTCGATCTTTATCGCGCCGATGTGCTCAAGCGTGAGGTCGACGGCGCCGTGCTGCACGCCGGCTTCTTCGTCGGCTCGCGCGCGTTCTACCGGGCGCTGCGCGACATGCCGCGCGAGGAGGCCGCCAGGTTCCGGATGACCGCGATCTCCTACGTCAACGCGCTCTACGGCGACGAAGACGCCAAGCGCCGCGCCCGCACCGGCGCCCGCTTCATCAACAACGCCATGATGGCGACGCTTTTGGGCGACGTGGTGTCGGATGGCCTCGACGATGGCCGCATCGTCAGCGGCGTCGGCGGCCAGCACGATTTCGTCACGCAAAGCTTCGCGCTCGACGGTGCGCGTTCGGTGATCATGCTTCGCGCCTCGCGCACCGCAAAGGGCAAGGCCCAGTCCAACATCCGCTGGCGCTACGGCCACACCACGATCCCGCGCCACCTGCGCGATATCGTCGTCACCGAATATGGCGCGGCCAACGTCCGCGACAAAAGCGACCGCGAGGTGATCGCGGCGATGCTCGCCATCACCGACTCCCGGTTCCAGGATGAGTTGCTGCGTCAGGCCAAGGACGCCGGCAAGATCGAGCGCACCTACGAAATCCCGAAGTCCGCACGCGAGAACACACCCGACGCCATCGCGCGGGCGCTCAAACCCGCTACGGAGGCCGGCCTGCTGCCGCCGTTTCCGTTCGGCACCGATTTCACCGCGACCGAACAAAGGCTCCTGCCGGCGCTGCAGCGCTTGAAATCCGCTTCCCCGTTCGAGCTTGCGGGCGTGCTGATGCGCGGTGCGTTCTCGGCCGATCACAACCGGGAGTGTCTCGAACGGCTGCAACTGGCCGAACCGAAACGCCTGTCCGAGCGCCTTTACGCGGCCCTGATGCGGGGTGCGCTGGCATAGCGCGGGCCCGATCCCACGCACGCGGGCAATTGTCGAAGATGCTTGAACTCGCAGCCGCGTTGGGGCCAACTAGCAACGCAAACGGTCGCGAATGCACTCGGCTCCTGTTGACGAAGGCCGGGCAACAAGTCGGCCGGGATCACGGGAGGGTTTCATGGCTTTTCAATCGCGCATGCCGCGCCGAGGCGCCGCAGCGCCACTGTGGCGGCTGCTCACGGGATCGCTCGCCGCGATCGCCCTGTTGTTGCCCGCAGGCGTGCCGGCACTCGCCCAGCAGAAAATTCCGGTCCGCGTCGCCTACACCAAGGTCATCACCTGGCTGCCGGTGATGGTCGCCAAGGACGAAGGGCTGTTCGACAAGAACGGCCTCGACGTGACGCTGACCGCATTCACCCAGATCGCCAACCTGCCCGGCACACTCGGCAAGCAATTCGACTTCGCACCGACCACGGCGCCGGACATGCTCAACGCCGTCGCCAGCGGCATCAACCTCGCTGCAGTGGCGGGAGAAACGATCGAGACCTCCACCAATAAGGCTTATCAGGTGCTGGTGCGGGCCGACTCCGGCATCAAGTCGCCCAAGGATCTCGCCGGCAAGCGCATCGCGGGTCCGGGCGTGGGCTCGGTGATGCATGTCGTGCTGTTGGACTGGGTGAAGCGCGACGGCGGCGACCCCAGCGGCATTGTCGGCGTCGAAGTGCCGTTCCCCAACATGATGGATCAGCTCAAGGCCGGACGCGTCGACGCGGTCGAGCAGCTTGAGCCGTTCGTCGGGGTCATGCTGGCCAACGGCTTCAAGTCGCTCGGCGACCCGCTGCTGGCGATCGCCGATCCCATCCTGTTTCCCTACTGGATCGCGGATGCCGATTGGGCCCGCGCGCACCGCGGCGTCATCAAGCAGTTCGTCACTTCGCTCGAGGGCGCGCTGCAGATCATCAAATCGGACGAGAAGAAGGCCCGCGCCATCCTCGCCAAATACACCGGGCTGCCCAATGCGGTGATCGCGCGCATTCCGATCCCGCATTTCGACTTCGGCATAAAGCCCGAGCAACTCGAGCCCTATCAGCAATTGATGGTGCGGCAGGGTTATCCTGTCGGCAAGCTCGATATGAAGAAACTCGTCGTCACCGGCAATTGAGCGACGGCCAATGGCCGACACACCGTCCGCCGGACGCGACAACATCTTCGAGTGCCGTGGGCTCGGCCTGGAACTCATGCACAATGGCGAGCGCCGCCGCATCGTCGACGGCATCACGCTCGATGTGCGCCGCGGAGAGTTCCTGACCATCGTCGGCGCTTCGGGCACCGGCAAGACGACGCTGTTGCGGCTGCTCGGCGGGCTCGTGGCTGCGAGCTACGGCACAATCTCGTTCCTCGGCAAGCTGGTGACGAGCCCGCCCGACGGCGTGGTGGTCGTGTTTCAGGACTATTCCCACGCGCTGCTGCAATGGCGGACCGTCGCCGCCAACGTCGCGCTGGGACTCGAAGGCACGCTCGATCGAAGCGAGCGCGACGAGCGTTTGCGCAAGGCGCTGGCGATGGTCGGCCTGGGCCAC
>JAFKKQ010000330.1:11161-15295 GCA_017304505.1 Hyphomicrobiales bacterium
TCGACGCCATGACCAAGGCCACGCTGCAGGACGAGCTTCTGGGCGTCCATGCGCAGACCGGGACGAGCTTCGTCTTCATCACCCATGACATCGAGGAGGCGGTGTATCTGGGCGACCGCGTGGTCGTGCTGGGCGGTCCGCCGGGCCGGATACACACGCTTTTCCCGATTGAGCTGCCGCGGCCGCGCGACCAGATCCGCACCCGCCAGATGCCGGAGTTTCTGCGCCACCGTCTGGACATCCACGCCGCCGTGCTCGAAGCCGGCCGGGAACGGCACGATGCCCGCGCCTAGAGCGTTTTCGAACGAAGTAGGCGCCGGTTCGCGTGAAGGAGCCGCAGCCGAACAAAAGCCTAAAGCTTTTCGCCGTTTCTGTGAAACGGTGAAAAGCTTTAGGCCGAACCTGTCCGGAACGCTGACGATCCTGGCGGTCGCCGCGTTGTGGGAGGCCGCCGTGCGCAGCGGCGCCATCGCCTTCGATTACCTTCCGGCGCCATCGGCGGTGTTCGTCGCCTGGGTTCAATTGCTGCTGTCCGGCGAGATGCTGGTGCAGACGGCCCACACGCTGCGTGCGGTCCTAATCGGCTGGGTTGTCGCTAGCGCCATCGGCATCGGCCTGGGACTTGTCCTCGGATTCTCGGCGCTGGGCCGGCGTTATCTTCTAGCGTCGCTGGAGGTGCTGCGGCCGCTGCCGGCGGTCGCGTTCCTGCCGCTGGCGTTGCTGCTGTTCAATTTTTCGCTGACCACCGAACTCGTGCTCATTATTTACGCCAGCATCTGGCCGGCGCTGATCAACACGATGGGCGGCGTCATGAGCGTGCGCGCCCGGCTGTACGACGTCGCCCGGACGCTGCGCCTGTCGCGAGCGCACACGCTGATCAAAGTCATCATGCCGGCCGCGGCTCCCGCCATTGTCGTGGGCTGCCGGCTGAGCCTGGGCCTGACCCTGGTGATGGCGATCATCGCCGAAATGCTCGCCAATCCGCACGGCCTCGGCTACGCGGTGGTCAGCGAACTGCAGGCCATGCAGCCGCAGCGCATGTTCGCCTACGTGTTCTTCATCGGTCTTCTCGCCATCGCCCTCAACGGCGCATTGATCGGGCTGAGCCGCCGGTTCCTGCGCGGTCACGCGGCGGCGCGCCATGATTGAACGGAGACGCTTCCCGCTCGCCCGCCTGACGTCCGGCCTGCCGCCGGCACGCGGATTGTTGCCGCTGATCCTGGGCCTCGCGCTGTGGCAAGCGTTTGGCCCGCGGCAGTCGCCCTACGCGCCGCCGCCGAGCGCGTGGTGGGACAGCGTGCGGACCATGCTGCACAATGGAAAGCTCATGCCGGCGCTGGGCTCGACGCTGGTGTCCTTCGCGCTCGCCATTGTGATTGCAGCGCTGGTGGGCGGCGCGCTCGGCCTGCTGATCGGCCGCTCCAGAACGGCGCGCCGCGCGCTTGGCCCGTTGCTGGAATTCTGCCGCGGCCTGCAGCCACCGGTCATCGTGCCGGTCGCTGTGCTGCTCCTGGGCTATGCCGAAAGCCTCAAGCTCCTGGTGGTGGCGTGGGTCGCGATCTGGCCGATCCTGTTGAACACGGCGTCGGCGGCGAGCCTGCTCGACGAGCTGATGCTCGACATCGCGCGCACGTTCCGGCTCGACCGCATCACCACGCTGCGCAAGATCATCGTTCCCGCCGTCGTCCCCGATTTCCTGCTCGGACTGCGCGTGGCGGTGCCGCTCGGCATCATCATCACGCTGCTGGTGGAAATGCTCACAAGTCTGCCGGGCATCGGCAGCCTGATCGTCATCAGCCAGCGACAGTTCCGCTCGGCCGATGTCTATGGTCTGCTGGTGGTCGTCGGGCTGATGGGATTCCTCATCAACAGCCTGTTCGCGATGGCCGAGCAGTTGCTGCTGCGCCGTTGGCCGCCGCGCGCGCCAAGCACACGCTGATCCCGCCGCTGATTCGGCGCGGGCGGCGGCCTTCGATCCAACAGGAAAATCAGCGCCTGGGCGCCGGTCCGGGAACCGGCTTGCCGATACCGAGCGGCTTGGCGTCGATCAGCACAAACGCCACGCGCGCGGGTACGGTGCCGCGGTTGACCCAGGCGTGGTGGGTGCCACGCTGGACCATGACGTCGCCGGTCTTCAGCTTCACCGTCGAAGCGTCCATGTCCATATCGATCTCGCCCGACATGACGATGACGTAGTCGATCGTCTCGGTGCGATGCATGAAGCGCGCATTGCCGGGCGGAAAGTCGACAATGCCGAAGCGCGATCCGCCCGCGGGCGGCGGAATCGTCAGGTCGCGCGCACCGAAATCCTCGATGCTCTCACCCACCGCGATGTCGGCCGGCGTCTCGTCGGTACACCAGACCGTGCAGGACGCCGTGCCCGGCCCCGGAAACTTCACGTTGTCGGCCGGCCCATCCATCAGCACCTTGGCGACCTTCCCGGCATCATGGCCGGTCACAACCCGGCGGATCGGCTGATAACCCGGCGCTTCATTGCTCATCGGAACACTCCCCATCGCGCTGCGCTGTCATCAAGCGTCGGCTACCGCCACGCAGCGACCGGCACGCAGCCGAAACACTATTCTGCCGCCGCTCCGGGGTGACAAGACATTTGTCAGTCATGACCGATACCGCAAGGTGGGCAAAGGCGTCGCTGGCGCTTTGAATTGAGGGGTGTAAAATCCAGCGGAGACGGCTTAAGTGAAGTCAGAGGTGTCATCATGAACAGCGCCAGAGTGATCGGGGTCCGAAGCGTCGAACTTGGCGTTCGCGACCTCAACCAGTCCTCAACATTCTACAAGGATGTCTGGGGGCTGGAGGAGGTCGCCACCGAAAGCAACGCGCTCTACCTGCGCGGCACCGGCCGCGACCACCACCTGCTGGCGCTGCGCGAGCAAGGCAAGGCAAGCCTGCTGGCGGTCGACTTCGAGGCCGCCGACCGCGACGCCGTCAATCAACTCCACGCCAAGGCCAAAGGCTACGGTGTCACGATATTCGGCGATCCGGCGCCGCGGCCGGCGTTTGAAGGCGGCGGCTACGGCTTCAAATTTCACACGCCGGATGGCTTGCCGATCCGCATCACCTGCGGCATCGGCCAGCACCAGGACACGACGATCGATCGCTCCCGGCCGACCAAGATTGCCCATGTCGTTCTCAACAGCGGCACAACCGAAGCGCAGATCCGGTTCTTTGTCGACGTGCTGGGCTTCAAGCTGACCGACAGCACGCACCTGATGGAATTCTTACGCTGCAGCTCCGACCACCACAGCATGGCGCTGTTCCGCAACAACGGGCCCTCGCTCAACCACATCGCGTATGAAGTGCCCGACATCGACGGCCTGATGCGCGGCTCGGGCCGGCTCAAGCGGAATGGCTTCAACGTCGAATGGGGCATCGGCCGGCACGGCCCTGGCAACAACGTGTTCTCGTATTTCATCGAACCGAACGGCTTCGTCACCGAATACACCACCGAGGTCGAGCAGATCGACGACGCCTCGCACATCTACGGCGACGCGGCATTCTGGGACCGCCTGCCGCAAAAGCCGGATCGCTGGGGCATGGCGGGTTTGCCGTCGAACCGCATGCAGCTTGCGATGTCGGGCGCGCTCTATCAGTCCAACGCCGAACCCAATAGCAATGAGCGCTGCGAAGACATCATCGGCCGTAAGCTCGGCTGACAACATCCCCCGCCGGACGCCCACCGGATGCTCGGCGCGGCGCCGCGGCACTGCCGCGCGCCATATCGGCTGACGTAGCCAGGGCGCCGACCAGGAACCACAGCAGCGCCCCTGTCTTGATGGTGAAGGGCGAGTTGCTCACGCATAGAATCGTGCCGAAGTAGATGGCAGCAAGATTGCGGAACGTGCCGAACTGCCGCGACGGGCTTGGCACCGAGAACAAGACCAGCCAGAAGATCGCCAATCCGACGATACCGATCCTGCTGATGATGTAAGCATAACCTGAATCGAACACCTGCATGCTCGGCGCCTTCAGGCCCAGCCACGTCCAAACGTCGAAGTTGCCAATAATGTCCGCCGAGAGCACGAAGCGTCCGACAAAGCCGTTGTCGATATAGCGGTTTTGCGGATCGTAGCTTCCGGTGACGACAAGCGGCACGATCGCGGCGGGAATGGC
>JAFKKQ010000238.1 GCA_017304505.1 Hyphomicrobiales bacterium
TGGAAGCAATTCGGCGGCGGTGGCGACGGCTGCTATGCGGTCTCGGAAGAGGCGCGCGGGCGCTATCGTCTGGGCAGCGGTCCGATGTGGTGCGATATCTCCACACGATAAAGCACGATCCGAAAAGTGGGAACCGGTTTTCGGATAAGATCACGTTCAATCGAAAAGATAAGCGACGAGTCTGATTCAACGCGGTTGAGTGAGCCTTTGGGCACCCGCCGAAGCGGGCCTTAAGCCCGCCCGCCCAGTCGCAGCCCCGGCGCCGGGCGCTCTTGCACCACATCGCGGCGGAAGCGGAACAGCGCGGCCGGCCGGCCGCCGGTTGTGGTCGATGTCTCCCCGGTCGGCTCGACCAGCGCCGCAGATTCCACGAGGCGGCGGAAGTTCTGCTTGTGCAGGTGCCGGCCGGAGATCGCCTCCACGGTCCGCTGCAGTTCGGTCAGCGTGAACTCGTCCGGCATCAGCTCGAACACCACCGGCCGGTATTTCAGCTTCGCCCGTAGCCGGGCGATGGCGGTGGCGAGGATGCGGCGATGGTCGAAGCGCATCGGCTCACCGAGCGGGGGAATCCTGGTCCGGGGAGCAGCGGCCTCGCGGCCGTCCCTGCGGGCTTCTTCGACGAGTCCGGCCTCGTAGAGCAACTCGTAACGGTCGAGTACTTTTTCCTCGTCCCACGGCGAACCGTCGACTCCAAAGCAGTGCCGCAGCCGCTCGCGCCGGCCGCGCGGACGTGAGGGTTCGCTCTTGCCGCTTTTGACCCAGTGCTCCAGCAGCGGCACCACGATCCGGTCGAGGATCTCAGGCCGGCCGCCACGCCAGTCCTCCCACGGGAAGAAGCGATACCAGGGCTCGAAATCGGCGTCCGCGGTGCGCAGCGCCGCCGCGTTGTCGGACATGCGGGTGAGGGCCAGATAGCCGACGGAGATCATGTGCGGCCCGACGTCGCCCGGATGTGCATGGCGGCCGCGGTCGCCGAACGTATAGAGTTGCTCGACATAGCCGACATTGATGGCCGTTTGCGCCGCAACCCAACTGCGCAGACCGATCTCGAAGGTGCGGTGCGCGAGCGGGTCGAACGGACCAAACGGCAGGCCGGCGCGGGTGTCGCTTTTCGCATCGGCGGCGACCAGGATGTGCGGCTCCTCCGCCTCCACGGCGACGATCGCGGCGGTCAGCCCGACTTCGATCGGTGTCAGATGCGCGTCCGCCATTGTTATCCGTGTCATTCCGGTCGCCCCGGACAACAATGGATCATTCCAGATCGAGCCGGAAGGGCTCGCCTTCCTCCGCCGGCCGGCCCGGTCCGAGCGCCTTGACGGCGGCGATCATTCGGCCGCCGCGGCCGAGGATGCGGTCGGCATGGCTGACCAGCATGACGTTGGGCATGGCGGTGGCGGACGAGGTGCGGATCGCACGCGCGATGGCCTTCTCGTCGCGGCCGGGATTGAGCGCGCACGCGCTGATGAAGGCTCCCGCGGTCGAACGGCTGATGCCGGCGTAGCAATGGATCACCAGTGGTGCTTTGCGGTCCCAGCGGCCTACGAATTCGATCAGGTCGATCACATGTTCCTCGGCCGGCGGGATATGGCCGTCCATCGGGGCGGCGATATCGTCCATGCCCAGGACCAGGTGATTGGATCGCGCGATGCTGGCGGGACGTTCGACCCGATC
>JAFKKQ010000239.1 GCA_017304505.1 Hyphomicrobiales bacterium
CTGGCGCGTCGCCATGCCATCGAAGGTCAGATCGTAGGAGTCGAGCGAAATGACCGCGTTCGGCTGCACCGCCACGATCCTCTCCGTGCCCCAGGTCGAAGCGCAGACGATGCCGATCAGCGTCACGCCGAGCCCGAAGTGCGCAACCGCGGTGCCGAACGCCGAGCGCGGCAGCCCGCGCGCACGCTGGAGCGCGGTTCGCAACGGCAGCCGCATCAAGCCGGAGCGCTCGACCAGATCCGTCACGGCGCCCGCCATGACAAAGACCGCAAGCCCGATTCCGAACGGCGCCAGCACCGGCCCGCGCTCGGTCGCGGCAAAGACCGCGGCAACACCGATCACGGCCACCGCCGCCGCTCCGATAAGGCGTTGCGCCACGCCGAGGAGATCGCCGCGCTTCCACGGCATCAACGGGCCGAACGGAACGATCAGGAGAAGGATGGCGAACAGCGGGCCGAAGGTGAGATCGAAGAACGGCGCGCCGACGGAAATCTTCTCGCCGGTCAACGCCTCAAGCGCGAGCGGATAAAGCGTGCCGGTGAACACCGTGGCGCAGGCGGCGGTGAGGAACAGGTTGTTGAACACCAGCGCCCCCTCGCGCGAAATCGGCGCGAACAGACCGCCTTGCTTGAGCACCGGCGCCCGCCAAGCATACAGCGCCAGGCCGCCGCCGATGAACAGCACCAGGATCGCGAGGATGAACACGCCGCGCGTCGGGTCGCTGGCAAAGGTGTGCACCGATGTCAGAACGCCGGAACGCACCAGGAAGGTACCGATCAGCGACAGCGAGAACGTCAGGATGGCGAGCAGGATGGTCCAGACCTTCAGCGCGTTGCGTCTCTCCATCACCACGGCGGAATGCAGCAGCGCCGTGCCGGCGATCCAGGGCATCAGAGATGCATTCTCGACCGGATCCCAGAACCAGAAGCCGCCCCAGCCCAATTCATAATAAGCCCAGTACGATCCCATCGCGATGCCGAGCGTCAGGCACATCCAGGCGGCGAGCGTCCACGGCCGCACCCAGCGTGCCCATGCGGCGTCGATCCGGCCTTCGATCAGCGCCGCAATGGCAAACGAGAACGAGATCGAGAACCCGACATAGCCGAGATAGAGCAGCGGCGGATGGACCGCGAGACCCATGTCCTGAAGGATCGGATTGAGGTCGCGGCCCTCATAGGGCGCCTGTGCCAGGCGCAGAAACGGATTCGAAGTCATGAGAATGAAGAGATAGAACGCCGCTGCGATCCAGGATTGCACCGCCAGCACGTTCGCCTTCAGCGTCGCCGGCAGGTTGCCGCCGAACGCCGCCACGGATGCCCCGAACAGCGACAGGATGAGAACCCAGAGCAGCATCGAGCCCTCGTGGTTTCCCCAGACGCTGGTGAACTTGTAAACCAGCGGCATCGCCGAATGCGAATTCTCGAACACGTTGGCGACGGAGAAGTCCGAGCCGACGTAGCATGCCGTCAGCGCGGCGAAAGAGATCGCCACGAATGCAAACTGCGCCAGCGCGGTGGTGCCGGCCACGCCCATCAGCGTGTCGTCGCGCCGCCGCGCGCCGACCATCGGAACGACCGCCTGGATCAACGCGAGCCCCAGCGCCAGCACCAGCGCGTAATGACCGATTTCCGCAATCATGGTGCGCCCGTGCCGCATGCGTTTTTA
>JAFKKQ010000240.1 GCA_017304505.1 Hyphomicrobiales bacterium
GTTCACATTTGCGAACTGCGGATCCTGCGGAAGGCCCGCCGGATAGAAGCCGTTATTGGCCGGATCCGAATAGGTCTTCGACTGATAGTCAATATCGACCCGCGGCGTGATCGTCGCGCCGTTCTGCATTTCGAAGGTGTAGGCAATGCCACCCGAAGCTTTCCACTTCGGCGTCAGCGGCGGATAGTCCTTGAGCGAAATGCCCGAAGCGAGTGCCGCGACCGCCAGCTTGGTATATTTGAAGTCCAGATAGCTGAGCGAACCCGTGATCGAGAGACCCCCAACCGGCCGGATATCGGCTTCAAGTTCGAGACCCTTGATGTTGGCATCGCCCGCATTGAACGGCAAAGCGGACAACGGATAATAGTTCGGATCGGGGTTGGCGCACAGCGGAACGGCTGTGGGCAAGCAACCGCCCGGATACCCGGCCGCGTTCACAAGAACGATATTCTTGTACTTCATATAGAAGCCGGCGAGATTCAACCGAACGTGATTGTCGGCAAGGTCGGTCTTCAGGCCCGCTTCCCAAGAATCGATCGATTCAGGATTGAACGGAACTGCCTGAATCGCGACGAACGGCTTGGCGTTTACGCCGCCGCCCTTGTAGCCCGTCGAGAACTGGGCGTAGGCCATCACTTCGGGGCTGAAGCGATAATCGACGCCGATACGGTAATCGACGCGATCGCCCGCATAGACCTGAAGCGGCAGGTTGTTCAGCGGACCCTGCGCCGGGTTGGCCGGGCCGTTGTTCAGGTTGTAACGCGTGAACTGATAGGTCTTGCGGTCATCCGTATAGCGGATACCGGCGGTGATGTTCAGCCCTTCGACCGGATGGATGACCACATGACCGAAGACCGACTTGCTGGTGGTCTTGACCGGGTCGTTGGTCTTGAACTGCGTCGGGCCGGAATCGATCGTGTTAAGCAGCACGCCCTTGGCGTTGTAGTAGAAGCCGCCCACGGTCCAATCCAGCATGTGCGACGTGCCGGACAGGCGCAGCTCCTGGGTGAACTGATGGTAGGTGTTGTAGATCAGGGTCGTTGCAACCCCGATCGGGCTGCCGTCCTGGTCGAAGCCGGCCTGGGTTTCGAGTCCGCGATAGGCGGTGATCGAACGCAGGCTCAGATTGTCGCCGATCTTCCAGTTGATGTCACCCGAAACGCCCCAACCCTTGGTGAAGGTCTTCGCCTGGGCATCGAAGCCGGCAACCGTGTCGCGATAGGTCGCATAGGTTGTGTACTTCTTGGCCGGCAGGAAGCGCGCATCCCACGGCGTGCCGGTGGGCGAACCGTTATAGGTAGGCGCACCGAACGGCGCGAAGGCATAGAACAGCGACAGCGGAGCCGGATCGGAATTATCCACCGTGCGGTCGCCCGAGATATTCACTTCGACATTCGAGCTCGGCGTATAACGCAATGCCGCGCGGACACCCCAGCGGCGGGTGCCGCCTTCATGGCCGATCACGCAATTGCCTGCCGCAGAACCTGCGACCGGGATGTTGCCCGCTGTGCTCGGATTGGCGCAGGCGTAGTCCAGAAGCGTCTGGAAGCCGGTCTGGTTGTTGGTGAAGCCGCTGACGCGCAGCGCGAGCTGATCCTTGATCAACGGGAGATCGTAAGCGCCCTTGACGTCGATCCGGTCATAGCTGCCATAGGTCGCTTCGAG
>JAFKKQ010000331.1 GCA_017304505.1 Hyphomicrobiales bacterium
GCATCACATTGCTCGGCGATGCCGCGCACCCAATGTATCCGGTCGGTTCCAACGGCGCCTCGCAGGCGATCCTCGATGCGCGATGCCTGGCCGACCGGATGGTGAGCGCCGAGCACGCGGTCCATGCGCTCTGGCAGTACGAGCAGGAGCGGCTGCCGCTCACGGCGCAGATCGTGAAGATGAATCGGAGCGGCGGGCCCGAGGGTGTCATCGATGCCGTCGAGCAACGCGCACCGGACGGCTTCGCCAATATCGACGACGTGTTGTCGTTCGAGGAGCGCAAAGCCATCGTGCGCGGTTACGCCTCGACTGCGGGCTTTGCACAGAACCAAGTCAACAAGGCCGGCAAGGCCGCCTGACTGGTGCGTCGGAGCGCCGCCATCAGGGAACACGCCTGCGGCGGTCGGTAGTGGAGGCAATATCATACCTCCGAGTGCTCGCTTGGAACGTGTTCGCTTGGGAATTGGATTATAATCCCTAATGACAGTGAAAACGTATTCGATTGGAGAGCCCGACATGACCGTATCCATTGCTCAAGTCCGTGCGATGATGGCAGCCATCATCGTTGGCTTGATGGTGTCGTCTTGCGGCTACAACAATATCCCCACCGCCGAAGAGGCGGCCAAGGCCAAGTGGGCGGATGTCCAGAACAACTATCAGCGACGAGCTGACCTGATCCCAAACCTTGTTGCGACTGTGCAGGGCTATGCCAAGCAGGAGCGTGAGGTGCTGACGGCCGTCGTCGAGGCCCGCGCCAAGGCCACGCAGGTAAAGGTTGATGCGTCGCAACTGACCGACCCGGAAAAGTTGAAGCAGTTCCAGGACGCGCAAAATCAACTCACCGGCGCTTTGGGACGGCTGATTGCGATCAGCGAGAATTACCCCGATCTCAAATCGAACCAGAACTTCCTCGCCCTGCAATCGCAGCTTGAAGGAACCGAAAACCGGATTGCGGTGGCGCGCCGCGACTACATCGAGGCGGTCCGCGTCTACAACACGCAACTGAGGACATTCCCCGGCATCCTGTGGGCCTCGACGTTCTTCCGCGGCAACAAGCCGATGGCCGAATTTACCGCCAACGACGGCGCGCAAACGCCGCCTCAGGTCAAGTTCTAGGCCGGCGGCGCCAGAGCTCTCGAGATGAGTGTGGAGCGCGTTTCGCCCGGCAGCAACCCACGGCTATTGCGGCTGCTGGTGGTTGTTGCCGCGCTTCTTTGGATGGTTGGCGCGGCGCTCGCGCTGACGTTTCCGCCGCTCACCGGACGGGTGGTCGATCAGGCCGGCATCATCGACGCCCAGACCCGGAACACCCTCGAAACCAGGCTTGCCGATCTCGAAAGTAAATCTGGCATTCAACTCGTGGTCGCCACCGTGAAGTCGCTCGAAGGGCAGGAGATCGAACCGTATGCCAATCTGCTGTTTCGGGATTGGAAGCTCGGTGAAAAAACGAAGAACAATGGGGTGTTACTGCTCGTGGCGCCGAACGAGCGGCGCGTGCGCATCGAGGTCGGCTATGGGCTGGAAGGCACGCTCACCGATGCCCTGTCAAAAATCATTATCACCAACGCCATCACGCCGCGCTTCAAGGCCGGCGATTTCAGCAGCGGCGTCTCGCGCGGCGTTGACGATATCATCACGGTCCTGACCACCGATGCGTCGGAGTGGCAGAAGCGGCCGTCGTTGCGGCTGGATCGTCAGGACGAAAACGAGCCCGAAAACTGGGTGTTGCTGTTCATCTTCGGCGGCCTCCTGTTCCTGTTGGTGGTGTCGCGCAGCTTCCGCGTATTCTTTTTCAACGTGCTGCTCAACATTCTCCTGAGCGCCGGCACGTCGCGAGGCGGATATGTGGGTCGTGGCGGGGGCTTTGGTGGAGGATTCTCGGGCGGCGGCTTTTCCGGCGGGGGCGGCTCGTCCGGAGGCGGCGGCGCGTCAGGGAGTTGGTGATGACGCTTTCCGTGCAAGAGCGCGAATGCATTGGCCGCGCGATCCGGGCCGCGGAGGAGAGAACCTCGGGCGAGATCGTTTGCGTACTGGCCGAGACCTCGTCGAGCGTATCCATGCTGCCCGTGCTTCTGGCGACGTTCGTGGCACTGGTCTTGCCGTGGCTGCTGGTTGCTTTCACTGCGATGCCGGTCTATCGCATCCTGACTCTGCAAATCCTCTCATTCCTGGTGTCGCTTGCGATTCTGTGCTGGCAACCGGTGCGCGTTGCCTTGATGCCGCGCCGCGCGCGTCGCGCCGTGGCTCATCGCGTGGCGATGGAACAGTTTCGGGAGCGGGGGCTTGCCCGCAAGAAAGACAGGACCGGGATTTTGATCTTCGTTTCGCTCGCCGAGCGCTATGCCCGCATCGTCGCCGATGAGGGCATCTCGCAGTGCGTACCGCAGGCGCGATGGCAGACGGCGGTGGATACGCTGATCGCGCATGCGCGCACGGACCGGGTTGCCGACGGCTTCGTCGCGGCCATCGAAATTTGCGGTGCGGAACTTGCCGCTCACTTCCCGCGCACGGAGGGGAACCGCGACGAACTGCCGGACCGAATCTACGTGATCTGAACGGCAGGGCCGGTCACGATTTGTCTGCCCATTCTGAGACGCACCGGACTGTCGGCCGCGTCGCTCTGCGGCCTATTGGACCACAGTCCAATCGAACCTGACGCATTCTTCAAAGAACATACGGCTTCCGACGTTGGCACATGCACGATGCGAGTTGCACCTGCTGCGCCGTTTGACATGGGGGATAACAGAGGAACGCAACAATGTTCACCCACCAAAGGGTCTTGGCGACATTGTTCGCTGCCGGCATTGCCGTATTTGTGCATGCGGATGTGCTGCACGCCCAGGCGATGTCTCAGGAACAGGTCCGTTCGCTCGCGCGCGACCTTTATCTGTATGCCTATCCGATCGTTAGCATGGACACGACCATGCGGCAGGCCACGAATGTGCCGGATGCGACCTCGGTGAACATGCGTGCGCCGGTCAATCAGTTTGCGCATGTGCGTTCGTATCCGCCGGCCGATGCCAAGGAGGTGGTGCGCATCAACTTCGACACGCTCTACTCGAGCGCGTGGCTTGATCTGTCGCGCGAACCGATCGTGCTGTCGGTGCCCGACACCAGTGGCCGGTATTATCTTCTCGAGATGCTGGACATGTGGACCGACGTGTTCTCGGTTGTCGGCTCGCGCACCACCGGAACCAAGACTGGCGTCTACGCCATTGTGCCGCCGGGTTGGAACGGGGCCCTGCCACAAGGTGTTGCCACAATCATCGCACCGACATCCAGGATCTGGATTATCGGCCGCACACAGACCAATGGACCTGCCGATTATGCCGCTGTGCATACGGTGCAGGACGGATACAAGCTGACACCGCTGAGCCAATGGGGCGGGAATTACGTGCCGCCGCAGGGCATGGCAGCTGACCCTTCTGTCGATAATCGCACTCCGCCGAAGATCCAGGTCGATCGGCTCGACGGTGTTGCGATGCTCACGCGCCTGGCGGAGTTGATGAGCCAATATCCGCCGCACGCCAACGACTACCCGATCCTGTTCGGCATGCGTGCCTTCGGGCTGGAGCCCGGCAAGCCGTTCGATGCGTCGAAACTCGATCCGACCACAATCGCAACCATCAACAGCGCCGCCAAGGAAATGCTAGAGGAAATGTCGGCCGGCCTGCGGCGGATGGGAACACACGTCAACGGTTGGAATCTGGCGACCGATAACATCGGCACCTACGGCACGTCCTACTATCGGCGTGCAATCATCGCGCTCGGCGGTTTGGGCGCCAATCTGCCCGAGGATGCGATCTATCCAACGGCGTTCGTCGACGGCAGCGGCCAGCCGCTGACTGGCGCCCATAAGTACGTGCTGCATTTCGCCAAAGGCCAGACGCCGCCCGCCAATGCGTTCTGGTCCATCACCATGTACGACAAGGACGGTTTCCAGGTGCCAAACCCGATCAATCGGTTTGCCCTCGGCGATCGCGACCCGCTCAAGCTCAACCCTGATGGTTCGTTCGATATTTATGTGCAGGCGGAATCGCCGGGCGCCGAGAAAGAGGCGAACTGGCTGCCCGCGCCTCGGGATTCATTCCAACCCACAATGCGGATTTACTCGCCGCGGCCCGAAGTGGTGGATGGTCGCTGGGTGCCGCCCCCATTCCGGCGGGTGGAGCAGCCGCCGACCGTGGGGCAGGGCGCGAACTGACGACCGGTCGCTCAGGCACGACATGAAACGCGGCCCTTGAGGCCGCGTTTCCAACCCCGATGCAGGCTTTCTCACGCCCCCGGAGGCGGGGGCAGGAACATGACCTCGTGCTTGGCCGAGAGGGCGACCACGTCCGGCGGATTCTGTTCTTTCATGGAGTGGATCGCCCAGAACAGGTCATAGAGCCGGCGGGTCGGGGCGACCCAGAAGAAGCATTTCACGGTCTGGTCGGTTTTGTTGAAAATGCCGTGCGGCTGGTTCATTGGCAGCCGGATCAGGTCGCCCGTGGTTGCGACGAATTCCTTGCCGTCGAGCATCAGGTCGAAGCGCCCGTCGAGCATGTAGATGAATTCGTCCTGGGTCGGGTGGATGTGTGGCGGCACGAACGTGCCGGGCGGGAAGGTTGCGTGCCACGAGAACGACTGTTCGTTGAGGGATTTGGGAACATAAGTCTGGCCCAGGATGTTCCACGAAATTCCGTCCAGCCCGGTGTTGGCCTTGGTGATTCCCGCCGTAAGCTGCTGCATTGGACCTGCCCTCTGCGCTGGTGGCCGCAGGGTATTCAACCACGTCTGGAGGGGCTTCGAAACGATCCCGAACGGCAAGGCGCGCTCCTTTCTGCGGCAGCGTAAACGCCTCGCCAGGGATGGGCAACGCAAGCCGGGACAAGGATTTTTCGCGCCTTGCCACCCCTGGTTCACTGCGCTAAGGCTCACCGCGCCTGCTTGGAACGAATCCAGTCCGGTGCCGGAGTTGAGGGGGCTTGCGACGCCGCGACCGGCGTCGGGTGGTCCGGGATCGGTTTCTTGCGGGCAAGGCGAATGAAGGGTCGCTGATGAGCGCGCTGTTGCAGGATTATTTGCCCCTCGTGGTGTTCATCGCGGTGGCGCTCGGGCTTGGTCTGGCGCTTCTGATCGCGCCCTTCCTGGTGGCCTACAAGCAGCCGGACCCGGAAAAGCTTTCGGCCTACGAGTGCGGCTTCAACGCCTTCGATGACGCACGCATGAAGTTCGATGTGCGTTTCTACCTGGTCGCGATCCTGTTCATCATCTTCGATCTTGAAGTGGCGTTCCTGTTTCCGTGGGCCATCGTCTACGGCGATCTTGGCGTCTATGGATTCTGGTCGATGATGGTGTTCCTTGCGGTGCTGACGATCGGCTTTATCTACGAGTGGAAGAAGGGAGCGCTCGAATGGGATTGAGCGAACCCAATCGGACGACACTTGTCGCCCCCGCCCCGAAGGGCATTCTCGATCCGAACACCGGCAAGCCGGTCGGGTCGGACGATCCGTTCTTCACCGACGTCAACAGCCATCTCGCCGACAAAGGCTTCATCGTTACCGCGACCGAGGACCTCATCACCTGGGCGCGCACCGGCTCGCTGATGTGGATGACGTTCGGGCTCGCGTGTTGCGCCGTCGAGATGATGCAGGTGTCGATGCCGCGCTACGACGTCGAGCGCTTCGGCTTTGCGCCGCGCGCCTCGCCCAGGCAGTCGGACGTGATGATCGTCGCCGGTACGCTGACCAACAAGATGGCCCCGGCGCTGCGCAAGGTTTACGACCAGATGCCGGAGCCGCGCTACGTCATCTCGATGGGCTCGTGCGCCAACGGCGGCGGCTATTACCACTATTCCTATTCGGTGGTCCGTGGTTGCGACCGCATCGTCCCGGTCGACATCTATGTGCCGGGCTGCCCGCCGACCGCGGAGGCGCTGCTGTACGGTGTGCTTCTGCTGCAGAAGAAAATTCGCCGGACCGGGACGATCGAGCGCTAGCGGGACAAGGACATGGACGAAACGCTCGAAAAGCTCGGAGAGACGATCGCCGGCGCGCTGGCGGGTTCGGTTGTCGGTTACTGGGTTGCGCACGGCGAACTGACGCTCACCGCGACGGCGCGCGATATCGTCAAGGTCGCTACCTTCCTACGGGACGACGAGCGTTGCCGGTTCATCAGCTTCATCGACATCACGGCAGTGGACTGGCCGTCGCGCGAGCGGCGTTTCGACGTGGTCTATCATTTCATGTCGCCCTCGCATAACCGCCGTATCCGCGTGAAGATCGAGGCTGGCGAGGAGACGCGGGTGCCCTCGATCATCGGTGTGTTCCCCGGTGCCGATTGGTTCGAGCGCGAGACCTATGACCTTTATGGCGTGCTGTTCACCGGCCACCCGGATATGCGCCGGCTTTTGACGGACTATGGCTTCGAGGGCCATCCGTTGCGCAAGGATTTCCCACTCACCGGCTTCGTCGAGGTGCGCTGGGACGATGAGCAGAAGCGCGTGGTCTACGACAAGGTCCGGCTTGCCCAGGAATTTCGCAATTTCGACTTCCTGTCGCCGTGGGAAGGCGCCGGCTACGTGCCGCTGCCCGGCGACGAAAAGGCCAAAGGGTAGAGGCCGATGGCCGAGAACCTCCGCAACTTCACCATCAATTTCGGTCCGCAGCATCCGGCCGCTCACGGTGTACTGCGTCTCGTGCTTGAGCTCGACGGTGAGATCGTCGAGCGCGTAGACCCGCATATCGGCCTGCTTCATCGCGGCACCGAGAAGCTGATCGAACACAAGACCTATCTGCAGGCGATCCCCTATTTCGACCGTCTCGATTATGTCGCGCCGATGAACCAGGAGCATGCCTTCTGCCTGGCGATCGAGAAACTGCTCGGCCTGGAAGTGCCCAAGCGCGGCCAGTATATCCGTGTGCTCTATTCGGAAATCGGCCGCATCCTCAATCACCTCCTCAACGTCACCACCCAGGCAATGGACGTGGGCGCCCTGACCCCGCCGTTGTGGGGCTTCGAGGAGCGCGAGAAGCTGATGGTGTTCTATGAGCGCATCAGCGGCAGCCGCATGCATGCGGCCTTTTTCCGCGCCGGCGGCGTGCATCAGGACATGCCGCCGGGCCTTGCCGCCGACATCTACAAATTCTGCGAGCACTTCCCCAAGGTGCTCGACGATATCGAAAACCTTCTCACCGAAAACCGCATCTTCAAGCAGCGCAATGTCGATATCGGCGTGGTCAATCGCGCCGAGGCCGAGATGTGGGGCATGTCGGGCGTGATGCTGCGTTCCACCGGGGTGAAGTGGGACCTGCGCCGCTCCCAGCCTTACGAGTGCTACAACGATCTCGATTTCAAGATTCCGGTCGGCAAGAACGGCGACAATTACGACCGTTACATCATGCGCATGGAAGAGATGCGCGAGGCCAACAAGATCATGGTCCAGTGCCTGGACAAGATGACGCCCGGGCCGGTGGTTTCGCTCGATCATAAAGTGACGCCGCCGCGGCGCGCCGAGATGAAGACTTCGATGGAAGCCTTGATCCATCATTTCAAGCTCTACACGGAAGGCTTCCATGTGCCGGCGGGCGAGGCTTATGCCGCGGTGGAAGCGCCCAAGGGCGAATTCGGCGTCTATCTGGTGGCCGACGGCACCAACAAGCCGCAGCGCTGCAAGATTCGCGCGCCCAGCTTCGTCCATCTGCAGATGATGGATTACATGTGCAAGGGCCACATGCTGGCCGACGTTTCGGCGATCCTGGGTTCGCTCGATATCGTGTTCGGGGAGGTGGACCGGTGAGCGCGCTGTCCAATCCCAATATCGATATCGCGCAGAAGCAGCTGGACGCCTACAATGCCCAGGATCTCGAGACCTATGTGTCCTTCTTCACCGAAGATTGCATCGTTTCCGGCCTGAACGGCACGCCGACCGAGACCAGCCGCGAGGCGATCAAGGCGCGTTACGCTAAGGCCTTCGCCCAGTTCCCGCAGAATCAGGCCATCCTCAAGAACCGCATCGCCGTCGGCAACACGGTCGTCGATCACGAAAAGGTCGTGCGCGCGCCCGGCGGCGAAGAGTTCGAGATCGTCGCCATCTATTCCTTCCGCGACGGGCTGATCGCCCGCGTCGATTTCGCGAAATAGGTCGCCCATGCTTCGCCGTCTCGCCCCGCCCGAAATGCAACCTGCCGACTTCGCCTTCTCGGCGGAGAATGCGGAATGGGCGAAAAAGGAGATCGCAAAATATCCGCCCGGCCGCCAGGCTTCGGCGGTGATCTCGCTTTTGTGGCGCGGGCAGGAACAGGAAGGCTGGGTCACCCATCCCATGATCGAGAGCATCGCCGGGATGCTGTCGATGCCGTTCATCCGGGTGCTGGAAGTGGCGACCTTCTACACCATGTTCAATCTGGTGCCGGTCGGCACGCATCTGGTCCAGGTCTGCACCACGTCGCCCTGCTGGCTGGCGGGATCGGACGCGGTGGTCGAGGCGTGCAAGAAGCACATTCATCCCCACCCGCACACGGTTTCGGCGGACGGGAAATTCTCCTGGATGGAAGTGGAATGCCTGGGCGCCTGCGTGAACGCGCCGATGCTGCAGATCGGCAAGGATTTCTACGAAGATCTGGATGGCCCGGTCACGGAGAAGCTGCTGGAAGATCTGCGCGCCGGCCGGCCGATCAAGCCGGGTCCGCAGAATGCGCGTCACAGCTCCGAACCCGCAGGTGGCGCAACCACGTTGACCGAGGCTTCGCTTTATGACGGCTCGATGATCGGCCGCCAGAACCGTATCGGAAACACGGACGCCGAGGGCAAGGCGCCGACCCAGGCCGCCTCGGACCGGGAAGCGCCCGCCCAGAAACCGCCGGGAGCAGCCACCTGATGCTTGCCGATCGCGATCGCATTTTCACCAATCTCTATGGCCTTCATGACCCCGGTCTTGAAGCCGCGAAACGGCGCGGCGCCTGGGACGGTACCAAGGCCATTCTGGAGCGCGGCCAGGACGCCATCATCGACGAGATGAAGAAGTCGGGCCTGCGCGGCCGTGGCGGCGCGGGGTTCCCCACCGGGCTGAAATGGTCCTTCATGCCCAAAGAAGTGAAGGAGCGGCCGCATTATCTGGTCGTGAATGCCGACGAGAGCGAGCCGGGCACCTGCAAGGATCGCGGCATCATGCGTCACGATCCCCATACGCTGGTGGAAGGGTGCCTGATCGCCAGCTTCGCGATGCGCGCCCATGCCTGCTACATCTATGTGCGCGGCGAATTCATCCGCGAGCGCGAAGCGCTGCAGCGCGCCGTCGACGAAGCCTATGCCGCCAACCTGATCGGCAGGAACAACGTCCATGGCTGGGATTTCGATCTTTATGTCCATCATGGCGCCGGCGCCTATATCTGAGGCGAGGAAACCGCGCTGCTGGAATCGCTGGAAGGCAAGAAGGGTCAGCCGCGGCTGAAGCCGCCATTTCCGGCCAATGTCGGCCTCTATGGTTGCCCCACCACCGTCAACAATGTCGAAAGCATCGCGGTGGCGCCCACCATCTTGCGCCGCGGCGCGGAATGGTTCGCGGGCATCGGCCGCCCCAACAATTCCGGCACCAAAGTGTTCTGCATTTCGGGCCATGTGAACAAGCCCTGCAATGTGGAAGAGGAAATGGGCATTCCGCTGCGCGAGCTGATCGAGCGGCATTGCGGCGGCGTGCGGGGCGGCTGGGACAATCTTCTGGCGGTAATTCCGGGCGGCGCTTCCGTGCCCCTGATCCCCAAATCGATCTGCGACGATGTGCTGATGGATTTCGACAGCCTCAAGGCGGTGCAGACCGGCCTCGGCACCGCCGCCGTGATCGTGATGGACAAGTCCACCGACGTGATCAAGGCGATTCAGCGGCTGGCCTATTTCTACAAGCATGAAAGCTGCGGCCAGTGCACGCCTTGCCGCGAAGGCACCGGCTGGATGTGGCGGGTGCTGACCCGGATGGTGAAAGGCGATTCCCGCGTGCCGGAAATCGACCTGTTGCAGGAAGTCTCCAAGGAAATCGAAGGCCACACTATCTGCGCGCTCGGCGACGCGGCGGCGTGGCCGGTGCAGGGCCTGATCCGGCATTTCCGGCCCGAGATCGAGCGGCGCATCGCCGAGCGCAATGGCGCGCGGATTGCGGCGGAGTAGGCGATGCGGCACCTGGCGCAACTCAATATCGGCAAGCTTCGGGGCGGCAAGGACGATCCCGCCATGTCC
>JAFKKQ010000332.1 GCA_017304505.1 Hyphomicrobiales bacterium
TGATCGTGCTGACCATCGCGCCGGAAGCGCTGGTGCATCCGAGCTTTCAAATGTCGTTTGCGGCGACCCTCGGGCTGGTGGCGCTGGTGCAACTCGGGATGCCGCGCCTGTTCGCAAGCCCCGATCACACCGCGACGGCACGCGTGGCGCTGTGGGGCGGCCGCGAGATATCCATGCTGCTGCTGGCCTCCCTGGTGGCGGGCCTTGCCACCACGCCTTACGCGGCGTTTCATTTCCATCGGGTGACGCCCTATGGCGTGCTCGCCAATCTGGCGGCGATGCCGGTGGTCTCCGCGCTGGTGATGCCGGCGGGCCTGCTCGGTCTGCTCGCGATGCCGTTCGGTTTCGATGGCGTGTTCTGGTGGATCATGGGCATCGGCATCGACTGGATGATAGCGGTCACGCAATGGGTGTCAGCCTTGCCGGGCGCGGTCGGCCGTGTGCCGGCGTTCGGCATCGGCCCGCTGATTGCCGCAAGTTGCGGCATCATCCTGCTCGGCCTGCTGCGGACGCCGTTGCGCTATGCCGGCGTGGCGCTGCTGCTGATCTCGGCGGTATGGGCGGCGAAGGTGCCACAGCCGGATATCCTGATCGCCGCCGACGGCCGCACCATCGGCGTTCGCGGCCAGGACGGCAAATTGCAGCTGATCCGCGCCGCCCGCGGCGCCTCAAAGGACGGTTTTCTCGTCAGGTAATGGCTGGCCGGGGATGCCGACGCGCGAACGGCCACCGATTGCGACGACACTGGCTGCGTGGCGCAGGGGGCGGGAGGCGCGTTCGTGGCACTCGCGCTGCGGCCGGAGGCGCTTGGCGATGATTGCGAACGTGCGGCGCTGGTGGTGACGACAAGGCAGGCGCCCGCGGCCTGCGGGGCCTCGGTGATCTCTGCGGAGCGGCTGCGCCGGCAGGGCGCGCTGGCGCTGCGGCGAAGCGGCAGCGGATTTACCGTCGATGCCGTCAAGCCCGGGGGTATCGACCGTCCCTGGTCACCGGCGATCGCCGGCGAGGGGGACACGGACGCAACGCTCCGCGCGCCGCGCCTCACGGCGCCGCGCACCATCGATGCCACGCCTTCGGAAGCCGATCTGCAGGCCGAGGAGTAGGACTCAGCCGGTGAAGATCGACGTCGCGGGCGCCGTGCCGGCCTCGGTCGCCGTGCGCTCGGGGAGCGGCTTGGCCACCGGCAATTGCAGCACGGTCACGCGCTGGCCTTCGCACAGCTGCGTCACCAGCACATGGCTTCCGTCGGGAAACTCGATCGCGTCGTGATGCCGTTCCCTGATGTGCGGATTGATGGTGTTGAACTTGCCGACGCGGAAGCCGATGGTCTTGGTCCAGATCCAACGGCTGTCATATTTGACGTCCTGCGCGAACGCCAGTTCGGTTCCGGGCAGCATGCAGACCGCGACCTCGGGCTGGCTCTCGCTTGCAAAGCCGCGCGTCGACGTCCCACGGAAGGTGGTTGATATCAGCGTCTCTCCGACCACGGCAGGACGCGTCGCCATGGCATGCAGACTATAGTCACACATCGGATCGCTCCCTCGTATGAGATAGCCGACCCGTGCCTCCCCTGAGGCACAGGCCTCTATCAGAGTGGACATGCGACAAGTCTATTCCCGTTCGGGGCAATTGTGCGGCCTAAGGCCGCGGCGTTCGATCACAAACGCGATACGGCGGCGGGCTTTCGTTGGCGACCAGGCGAAGACGCGGGGCTTCCCCCTGCATCAGCTCGCGATAGACCTCCAGATAGTCCTGGGCCATGCGCCGCGCGGTGAAACGCTGCTCGAAGCGCTTGCGTATCTCGGTGCGGGAGAGCTTGGACAGTCGGTGCACAACACCCACCGCGCTCCGCTCGTCTTCGACGATGAATCCGGTCAGGCCATCCTCGATGATTTCCGGCACGGAACCACGGTTGAAAGCGATAACCGGGGTGCCGCAAGCCATCGCTTCGATCATCACCAGACCGAACGGCTCCGGCCAGTCGATCGGCACCAGCAATGCGAGCGCGCCGCTCAGGAACTTAGACTTCTGCCCGTCGCCGATCTCACCGATGTACTCGATATCCTTGCCGTCGATCAGAGGCCGGATGATCCCTTCGTAATATTCGCGGTCGACTTTGTCGACCTTGGCCGCAATCTTGAGGGGGATGCCGCATTGCCGGGCGATGTGGATCGCGCGGTCGAGGCCCTTTTCCGGCGCGATGCGTCCGAGGAACGCAAAATACTCCTGCCTCATCGGCTGCGGCGTCAACAACCGTTCCGGTAATCCGTGGTGGATTGTGCGGACCCAGCCTGCGTGCGGAACCGGGCGACGCTGCGAATCGGAAATCGAAACCACAGGGGTCGACGGGAAGGTGGCGAACACCGGTTGGTGTTCGGGTAGGTCAAGCCTGCCATGCAGCGTGGTCACGAATGATGTCGACTGCCGGGAGAAAAGTGAAAAAGGGTAGTAGTCGAGATGGAAGTGGAGGAAATCGAAGTCGTTGGCGCGCTGGCGGACGCGCTCCAGCATCATCATGTGCAAGGCATTCGGGTCGCGAACCGAGCTGTCGAACCGCAGCGCCTTGGGCCAGGGCGCTTCGAGCGTGGCCGAAGTGTGCGAATCGCCGCTTGCGTACAGGGTCACGTCGTGACCCATCGCGACGAGTTCCTCAGTCAGCCAGTGTACGACACGCTCCGTGCCGCCGTAGAGCTTGGGCGGAATAGCTTCGGTCAAAGGCGCAATCTGGGCGAGGCGCATCGGCGCTCCTTCGTGGGTTACGGCAAGCCCCCCGGCTAGCGAGTGGTGGTCCCGTTAGCTAAATCGCAGATGGCAACAAAGTTTGCGCCGCAGAAAAAAATCTTTTCCCTCGACGTGGAACTTTCTTCCGGCGGCAACGTCGCCCATCAGCCGGTCTTGCCACCGTGTCTTGCCGCCAGGTCTTGCCGCCATGAGGCGTTCATACGTTCGACAAAAATCGCGCACGATTATCTGTCGAGTGTCGAAAGAGGACGACGTTGAAATCAGGATATTGAGATCAGCAATCGGATGAACGATCCTTATCATTATGTAGAGCGGCCTTTCGCTTTCATGTTCCGTTATATGAGGCTGCGGCCAGCCGCTCACGCCGTAATCGTCGCCATCGTGCTGGCAGCGGTAACATGTTCCGTCGCCACGCAATACGGCGTCAAATATCTGGTCGATGCCCTGTCGGGTTTCGCGGGATCGGCCGTCGTTTGGTCGGCATTTCTTATCCTGGTGTCGCTGATTGCCGCCGACAATTTGCTGTGGCGGCTGGCAGGATGGATCGCCAGCTACACGTTTGTCCGCGTGACGGGGGACGTGCGCCGCGACCTGTTTCGCCACCTGACCGGCCATGCGCCAAGCTATTTCGCCAATCGAATGCCGGGCACGCTGACCAGCCGCGTCACGGCCACTTCGAATGCCGTTTATACCGTCGAGAACATGTTCGTCTGGAACGTGCTGCCGCCCTGCGTGGCGAGCGTGGCAGCCATTGCGCTTGTGGTGACCATCAGCCCGCTCATGGCGTCCGTGCTGGTGGTCGTGGCGGGCGCGATGATCATCCTGATGTTCCACATGGCGGCGGCCGGACGGCCGCTTCATCACGATTTCGCGAATAAAGCCGCCGCTGTCGACGGCGAGATGATGGATGTCATCAGCAATCTGCCGCTGGTCAATGCCTTCTGCGGCATCGGCCGCGAGCATCGCCGGTTTGACGCCATTGTCGATCACGAGATGGCGGCCCGTCGACGCAGCCTGCTGTATCTGGAACGGCTCAGAATCCTGCACGCGGTGATTACAATCTGCCTGATCGTCGGACTTGCGGCCTGGGCCATCCTGCTCTGGCAGCGCGGTGCGGCGACGACCGGCGACGTGGTTCTGGCCTGCACGCTCGGACTGTCCATCCTGCATGCGACGCGCGATCTTGCGGTGGCGCTGGTCGATGTGACGCAGCACATCGCCCGGCTGGCCGAAGCTCTGGAGACCCTGTTGGTGCCGCACGAGTTGCGCGATCATCCCGAGGCGACGCCGCTGGTCAAGCATGCCGCCAGGGTTGCGTTTGAGAACGTCGTATTCCGTTACCCCGACGGGCATGAGATCTTCGATGGTCTTTCGCTGGAACTCGAGCCCGGCCAGCGCGTCGGGCTGGTCGGTCAATCCGGCGGCGGAAAGTCCACGCTGTTCGCACTGCTGCAGCGTCAATACGACTTGCAGGGCGGCCGCATCCTGATCGACGGCCAGGATATCTCGCGCGTGACGCAGCGGAGCTTGCGGGAGGCCATCGCGGTGGTGCCGCAGGACATCATGCTGTTCCACCGCTCCGTCATGGAGAACATCCGCTACGGCAGGCCGGATGCGTCCGACGATATGGTGTTCGAGGCGGCGGTCGCGGCGCGGTGCGATTTCATCGAAGCCTTGCCCGAAGGGATCGACACGATCGTCGGCGACCGAGGCGTGAAGCTTTCCGGCGGCCAGCGCCAGCGCATTGCCGTGGCGCGCGCCTTCCTTAAGGATGCGCCGCTGCTGCTTCTGGACGAGGCGACATCGGCGCTCGACGCCGAATCCGAAGAAGCCATTCGCGATGCCGTGGCCCGCCTCATGAGCGGGCGGACCGTCATCGCCATTGCCCATCGCCTGTCGACCGTCCGCAACTTCGACCGCGTTGTCGTGCTGCACGATGGCCGGGTGCTGGAGGATGGCTCGCCGGACCACCTGATGCGGCGCAACGGGCCCTACAGCCGGCTGGTTCGGCGCGAGATGATCCGCCTCGCCAGCAGCGCTGCGTAACCGGGCGTCGGCCCATCCAGCAGGAGTTGCAAATTGTCTACGATCTCACCTTACATCTCCGCCACCGGCGATCCGCTCGCGCAGCTCGACGATCAGCCCGTGCAGCTTGTGGAATCGACGGAGGCGATAGCCTGTCCGCTGTGCCACGCATGGGACCGGCATCCGTGGGGCGCCGAAAATGGTTTTGAGGCCGTGAAGTGCCTGCAATGCGGCCTGGTCTATGTCACGCCGCGCCCCAAGCTTGGCGAGATCAGCGAGGCCAACAAGATCGGCGAGCATCGCACAGCGGAAGGATCGCTCAATGTCGTGTACCGACGGAGCGCCCGCAAGATTCGACACTATCGCCATATTGTAAAGCTGATGTTCGGGCCCGAACTCGATGCGGGTGTGCCGTTGTCGTGGCTCGATGTCGGCGCGGGCTACGGCGAGATGATCGAGGCGGTGGCAGGCGTGCTGCCGCAGGGAAGCCGCATTGAAGGTATCGAGCCGATGCAGCCCAAGGTGGATCGGGCACGGGCCTTGAATCTGCCGGTATCGAATACGCCGCTTGCAGCAATGGAGCGGCGTTTTGATGTGGTCTCGCTCATCAACGTGTTTTCGCACCTGCCGGATTTCGATGCGTTTCTTGCCGACCTGCGCCGTGTGATGAACGACGGCGCCGTCTTATTCATCGAAACCGGCAACGGCGGCGACCTCACGACCTCGGCGGATTATCCGGATCGCCTTTATCTGCCCGATCACTTGGTTTTTGCCGGCGTCGACCACGTGAGCCAGTTCTTGCAACGGAACGGGTTCGACGTGTCGGGCGTGCACTCGCTTCGGCTGGATACGCTCGGATGGATGGCGAAGAACATCGCGAAGCGCGTCATGGGGCGGGATGCGAAGCTGTCCGTGCCGCTTTCGTCGCCGTTCCGCACCGTGTTCTTCAAGGCCCGGTTGCAACCCCGGAAGAACTAACGAACGCAGCCCGCACGCGGCTGGCGATGTTATCGGGCCGCAACCCTCAACTGCGGCTCGTGACGTCGCCGCGGACCCGTTGTCAGCCGCTCACACAGCCGCTCGAACCGGTCGGCGATGCTCGAAATGTCATACGTCCGTTCGGCGTAAGCGCGTGCCTGTTGTCCGGTCTGCCGGCGAAGCGGCTCGTCGTCGAGATAGGCGAGAACGGCGTCGCCCATCGCTGCGTTGTCGTCGGGCGGCACCACGCGGCCGCCGCCGCTGTCGCGGACGGATTGTGCTGCGAGATTCTGCCAGGGCGCGGACAAGACGACAGGACGGCCGGCGCAGAGGTAGGACGTCACCTTCGACGGCACGAACAGCACGCCGGCCTTGGCATCGACCAGCCCCAGGAGCACGTCCGCGCTGGCGAGAATGTCGCCATAGGCCTCGTAAGGCTGGAACGGCAGAACACGCAAGTTGCCAAGTGAGCGCGATTGCGCCTCGTGCGCCACGCGATCGGCGCCCTCTCCCTCGGCGATCACCAGCACGACGGCATCGGGCTCGCTGCGAAGGCGCTCCGCCAGTTCGACGAGCGGCATCGGGCTTTCCATCGGGCCGAGTGTGCCGACGTACAGCGCCACTTTCTTGTCGGCGATATTCTGGGCACGTGACCAGGCATTGTCCTTTGGCCCCGGCGTGACGCTGTCGAGTGGCGCCCAGTTACGGACCACCATGCACTGCCGGTCGTAGACATCCCAGCTTTCCGCCAGGATCGCCAACAGGTCGTCCGCGATGGGGATGACGGCATCGCTGCGTTGCAGGAGCCGCTGCTCCAGCGCGTGATAATAGCCGCCGACGGCGATGTTGAGCAGTGCGGTCCGACCCTCGATCGACTGGTCGAGCAGCACCGACTGGAAGTCCTGCATCCAGTAAACAAACGGCGTTTGCGCGCGCCGGCAGGCCAGTTGCACGCCGCGCTGGACGTCGAGCGGATTGTTGCAAGCGATCACGACGTCCGGATGAAACGCCATCGCCCGTTTGGCAACGATCCGCCCGAAGCGCGCCTCCTGGAAACGCTGACCGAAGAAGGATGCCGATGGGCGCGCGCCGTGGGTCAGACCTTCGATGGTGAAGTTCGCAGAATCGTCCGGCCGCCGGCGCAGGTCTGCTTTTGGCGACTGTGCATCGCTTGAATAAAGATGCAGGACGTCGTGCCCGCGTGCGGCCAGCGCGCGGCTCAGTTGCACTTGCGGGGCGTGACCGAGATGGTCATTGACGACGATGCGCACGGTTGCCCTGAGCTGTGACCCTTCGGCCTGATGAAAGCATCAGGTGCCGGTGCCAGACAGGAATTCTTGTCGCAACGTCCTTAACATAATCTTGAGATCGAGCCACAGCGACCAAGTCTCGATATATTCGAGGTCGTAGTCGACGCGCGCGATGGCCTCGTCGGCCTGCCGGGTGCTGCCACGGCAGCCGTGGACCTGCGCCAGCCCCGTGATGCCGGGCCGGACAATGTGCCGCTGGAAGTAGTAGGGCACCAGGTCCTCGTAGAGAAGACCTGCCGACAGCATGCCGGGAACGTGGGGCCGCGGGCCGACCAGCGACATGTCGCCTCTGATGACGTTGATGAGTTGCGGCAACTCGTCGAGGCTGGTGTTGCGCAGGAACCGGCCGATCGGTGTCACGCGCGAATCGCCTTTCATCGCCTGCTGGGTTCCCGAGCGGTCGCCGAGATGGGCGTACATCGTGCGGAATTTGTAAATATGGAAGCGACGATTCCGGTAGCCGTATCGCGGCTGGCTGAACAGAACCGGGCCCGGCGAGGTCCATTTGACGGCAGCCGCGATGGCCAGGAACAGCGGCGCGAAAAACAGCAGCGCTGAACTTGCCGCCGCCAGATCGAAGGCTCGCTTCAATCCAAGGCGAATGGACTCGCGCGAACGAACCCGGCGCCCGGTTCGGTAGGTTCTACGACGAACGGAATCGAAGTGATGACTAGAGCTGAAAGGATCGGACTTGTGACGCTCGGTGTTGGCGTAGGCCGCCTGCAGGAAGGTGGATTTCCGCTCTTGCCAGAGAGACACGACATCGTCTTGAGGAAAGGATGCGGTAACGGTCATCACGACTCCCTTTACGCGGCAAACCCGATGTCACGAGCTGCGCCGGCGATCATCGACACAGGACTCCGCTGCATCGGTATACGTTGCAGTGCACAACACTGCGGAAACAATAAAGCCAGATGAAGGTTGCGTGGCCGACCCGCGATATTTTCGCGGATTCTTTGTGGCCCAGGGTGTGCACAAACGCCTTTTGCAGCAAGGAGATACCGGCAGGTCCGTGTGCCGGTACGACCTTACGGCGGCGCCGGCAGGATTGATTTGGCAGGCTCGATTCGCGCGCATCGTTTTCGCAATGGAGACGATAGATTTGCTCCGGTGAAAGCGTTACGGTTGTATCGGAAGAAAGCTGCCGTCCGGTTTTTAGATTGCCGTATTCGGGTGCCGCGGGCTTCTTTGCTGTAGCGGACGACGACGGGCGGATTTGACGATGGCGCATCTGCCCAAGGTTTCGGCCCGAAGCACGGCAGGCGAAAGCGACAAGTCGGCAGCGTTTGGGTCTGAGGCGGACTCCGTCGGATCGGAGGACGATGTGCAACTTGCAGCCACCGTGGCCAAACCCAAATGCCTGCGAAAGCTGATGATCGCGGCAAACATCCTGATGTGGCTTCTTATTGCTGCTGCAATTCGCTGGTTGTTTTTCTGAACGGCCGTTCTTGGAACTCATTCCCATTCCCGATGTTGCTTGTGCGGCGGCATCGGTTACCAGCGTGACGGGGGGACGTTTTTTCGGCACAGTACCGGCGTGAGGGGGTCATGGCGTATCGTATCTTTTGCGTTTTAGGAAGTTTGCTTGTCTTGGCGGGTTGCAACACGCTCGCTGCGGAAGCCCCGCCTCCTTCGGCATCGATGGCAAGCATGCGAGCGCCCGGAGCGCGGGCTTCGGATTTCTCGTCGCGCGCGTCCTACGGGGCTTATGTCCTGCGTCCGTCGGATCAGATCCGCGTCCAGGTTTACGACGATCCAAATATTACCGGCGAATACCAGGTCGACAGCAGCGGCTTTATCTCGATACCGCTCGCCGGGCGGATCAAGGCGTCGGGTTCGACGCCGGCACAGCTTGAGCAGGCGATTGCGGCGCGATTGCGCGAAGGCATGCTGAAGAAACCGGGCGTGAACGTTCAAGTCATCAACTACGGCCCGGTTTATGTGCACGGCGAGGTGAAGCGCGCCGGCGATTTTCCGTACAAGCCCGGTCTCACCGTCATGGACGGCGTTGCACTCGCCGGCGGATACACATACCGCGCCGATGAAGACAAGGTGTTCATCACGCGGGCGGGTTCCAATGTCGAACGTGCCTATCCGCTGAATCGGCGCATCCCGATCTTTCCCGGCGACAACGTCCGCATCCCTGAACGATTCTTCTGATCGCCGTGTGCGCGAGGCTGCGCGCGCCGATGGTTGAACGAACGACATCGGTCGGTTGGAACAGCGGAGCGCGACCGCACAATCGTCACAGTTCGCGTGCTTCGTGTTTCTTGCTGCAACGCGGGAACAACCCGCGGGACGAGCAGGTTGCCACTCAACCGGTGCCGAGCGACTCGGCCACGGGAGCAACAGTGCGGTTAGCGTATGCGTGTTGGATTGCCGACATCTTGAAGGCCGGTTGGCGCGCGAGGGGCGCAACCGAATCGCAGCGCAGAACGGCGGTTGCTGCAGCTTTGGCTTTTGTTGCCGGCTCCCTGTGTAACGTGTCGATCGCAAACGCACAGGTCGTGTGGCCTCCGATACCGCCGCAGCCGACACCTTGGAATGCCTTGCAGGTGATGGAGCCTGTTCCGTTCGTGCAGCGATGGGAGATGTCAGGCGTTGAAGATATCCGTCCGGAGGACACCCCGGTGAAGACGCGGCTGCAGCCCGGTTACGAGGTTCGTGGCGTGCGCGCGGGCGACTGGCTGTTCCAGCCCTCGCTGACGGCGGGCGGATTCTACAGCAGCAACGTGTTCGCATCGCCGACCGATAAGCGCGGCGACATGATCTTCCGTTTTCACCCGAGCCTGCGTGTGGATTCGCTCTGGGAGCGTCATTCGCTGTCGGTGCAGGCGGATGTCGAATCCGACACCTACCGCAGCAATCCGGGGCTCGATCAGGTCAATGCCAGCATTCGCGCGCGGGGCCGTTTCGACATTTGGCACGACACCGCCATCCTGACCAATTTCCGCGTTGCGAAGTTGCACGAAGATGTCGGCAGCCTGAGTTCTCCCGCGGGCGCCGTCCAGCCGACACCTTACGATTTTGCCACGGCCGACGTGACCTTCTGGCGCCAGTTCAATCGCCTTTCGGTGTCGGGCGGGGCGCGGGTCGATTCGTACGATTACGGGTCGACCCGCGCGCAGAACGGCTCGGTCATCAATCAGGACAGCCGCGACGGGCAAATTTACGTCGCACACAGCCGCGTCGAATATGTCTTCTCTCCTTACCTCGGCGTGTTCGGCGCGGTGGAAGGAAACCGGCGCGAATTGCGCGGCTCGCCGGTGCGATCCTTGAGTTCCGATGGCTATCGCACGCTTGGCGGCGTCAATTTGGAATTGTCACGCCTAGTGAAGGCGGAGATCGCCGTGGGCTATGCCGACCAGATGTTTGACGCGCCGTCCATCGCGCGCGCCGCCGGCCCGGCCTACCGGTTCCTGCTGACCTGGAGCCCCACCCGGTTGCTCGACATCAAATTCCGCGCCGAAAGCATGGTGACGCAGGCGGTCGACACCGATGTCGCCGGGATTCGCGCGGAATCGCTGCAGCTCGGATTCGATTACGAATTGAGGCGGAATGTCATCGTCTCGGCCGCGGCGATCTACGAGCGTGACAAGTTCCTCGATCGGCTGCGAGACGACACGGTGTTCGCCACGCTCGAGGAGGTGCGATACATGCTCAATCGTTTCTGGTCCGTGTCATTGCGTCATCAATATATCAAACGCGAGAGCAATGTTCCGACCGCGGCTTACGACAGACACGAGGTTGGCCTCAATGTCACAGCACGGTTCTGACGGTA
>JAFKKQ010000333.1 GCA_017304505.1 Hyphomicrobiales bacterium
CCGGCCATTGTCGAACGCAACCGGCTGCTCGGCGCCAGCGTTCTATGCATCGACAACGAGCCCCAGGTCCTCGACGGCATGCAGACGCTGCTCGGCGGATGGGGCTGCCACGTGCTCAAGGCCGCAAACCTTGCCGCCGCCATTGCGGTCTGCGCCGCATCGGACGGAGCGCCCAACGGCTTGCTGGTCGATTATCATCTCGACCACGGCAGCAACGGCCTTGAGGTGATTGCCACGCTGCGTCAGCATCTCGACGCCGACTTGCCGGCAATCCTCATCACCGCCGACCGCTCGCCGGCTGTTCGCGACGAGGCGCGCGCGCACAACGTCCAGGTGCTGAGCAAACCGGTCAAGCCCGCAGCGCTGCGTGCGCTGATGGCGCAGTGGCACATTCAGCGGGTGGCGGCCGCGGAGTGATGCGCGGCGTGCGGCAATGCCTGCGTCAGTCTTACGCCATCAGTCGTGCGCTGCGGCTTGCGGCCACTGCCCCAGTTCGATCTTCGCAGCGGCGATCACCGCCTGGGTGCGGCTGTCGACGCCGAGCTTCTGCAGGATGGCCGAGACATGGGCTTTCACGGTCGCCTCCGACACCGAAAGCTCGTAAGCGATCTGCTTGTTGAGCAGTCCTTCCGACAACATCATCAGAACGCGGACTTGCTGCGGCGTCAGCGTGGCGAGACGCGCCATCAGCGCCGCAGTCTCGGTGTCGGCCCCACCGGCGAGATCGACGTCGTTCGGAATCCACACGCCGCCGCCCAGCACGTGCCTGATCGCGCCGCGCATCTGCTCGATGCCAAGTGTCTTCGGGATGAAGCCGGACGCACCGAAGTCCATGCAGCGGCGGATCACCGACGGATCGTTGTTTGCCGAAACCACGACGACCGGAACGCTGGGGTATTGGGCGCGCAGGAACATCAGGCCGGAGAACCCGCGCATGCCCGGCATCGACAGATCGAGCAGGATGAGATCGACGTCGCCGCTCTTGTCGAGCAACGCCGTCATATCCTCGAAAGCGCCGGCTTCCACAATGTCGGCGTGCTCGATCAGCCCCACCACCGCCTCGCGCAGCGCGCCGCGGAATAGCGGGTGGTCGTCGGCGATCATCAGACGGTAGTGCGAATTGTCCAAGGTTCGTCCTCGCTCCCGGCCCGAATCTACAATAAATGCGGCGTGCTGTGCACGCGCCGGACGGCCCGGTGGGCACGGGATTCCAGTCATCCTAAACGCCCGATAGCGCGGTGCCTCGCCTTGATCTCGGCGGGCCCGGTGGGCACGGTCAGACTTTGCTGCCCATGAATGTCAGCACCACCTCGCGCCGATGCGGCCGGGTCCGATGCTCGCACAGATAGATGCCCTGCCAGGTGCCCAGCGCCAATGCGCCGCCGTGAACCGGAACGTGCAGCGACACTCCAGTCAGCATCGTCTTGATATGGGCCGGCATGTCGTCCGGCCCCTCCACCTTGTGCACCCAGGGGCCATCGGCCGGTGCAATCCGGCACAATGCCGTCAGCAAATCGGCTTGCACGTCGGGATCGGCATTCTCCTGGATGACCAATGACGCCGAGGTGTGGCGGAGATAAAGCAGCAGTACACCCTCGCCGGCCCCACCCCGTTCAAGGAACTGCACGGCTTCGTCCGTAATCTCCGTGAATCCTTCGCCGCTGGTGTCGATCGTCAGCAGCGCACTCGTCAGAACATCGGGGACGGTGCTGCGGATCGCCGACAGGCGGGTCATCACGATATGGCTCCCGTCTCAACCCTTGCGTTGGATATCCCGCTGCAGGTCGACCATCATCTCGACCAGCCGGCGCCAGACACTCTTGATGTAGGCCACCGCGCGGTCGAGGTCAGCCTCGCCGGGGGGCTTGGGGCCGGTGACATTGTTGTCGCGGGAGGGGTCCGGCACATCGGCTGGCGGCCGCGGCGCTTCAGCCCCCGGTTGCGGCCGGGATTGCGGCTTGGCCGTGTCGGCAAGGATGCCCGCCGGCAAGTCCAGACCCCGTGACAGCAGCGCCCCCTTGAGCGCGGCATTTTCCCGCTGCAAGCGGCCGATCTCGCTCTCGAACGCCGTGCGCTCATCGGGTGCCATCGTGCACGACCACCCAACCGCGCTCCAGCCGCACTGGGAGAGCTGGCCGGTCTGCGAATCCAGCCGGATAAAATCCTCGCCCCGGCGGTGAAACGAATAGCGTCCGGCCTCGGCAGGTGCCACTGTTTCCGGACCTTGAGCCGGCGCGGCCCCCTCGCGATTTCCGTCTTGAGCCGCTCCTTGGATCGTTCCTTGGGTGATTCCTTGGGCCGCCCCTCGGTCGGTCCCACCGGACCAAGCCAGGCCGGCCACCAGGACGATCAGAGCAAATCGTGTCATTCCGATCTCCCGTCGCAAAAGATCCGTGACAACCTTCGCACCCCACGCGGCGCACTCAACAATGGCGACGCCGGGCACGAATCTAACATTGCTGCCGGCAGCAACGAAGCGCGCCGCCCCGCAGTTCCAACACTCCGGGCAGGATGCGAAAACCCTTTGAAAATACGAGCGTTTCGCGACCCCGACCGCTTTCGGCCGTTTCTTGACTTGCCAAACCCCAAACACTATGGTCCGCGCGGCTTTTTAGGACGGCAGGAACCATCTGGGTTTGCTCGCAACGTCGCATGTCGAAAGCAGGGCCGGTTAGGCATGGCCGCAGACACGCGCGAGGGGGGTAAAAACGGCAACCGGCCAGACGAGGAGGCCGCTCTCTCCGCGAGGCTCCAGCGTCTCGGCGAACGGCTCGCCCAACACAGGGGGACGAACCGCAACGTAGAAGCTGGTCCCGGTCCGGGAAGCGATCCGTCGGCGATAGCCCGCGGTTTCCGCCTCTCTGCCGAGCTGGTGGCCGGCGTCCTGGTCGGCGCGTTCATCGGCTGGGCGATCGACCGTTGGCTTGGAATCTCGCCGTGGGGGATGATCGTGTTTCTCCTGCTCGGCTTTGCCGCGGGCGTTGTCAATGTGATACGCGCTGCGGGAGTTTCCGGCGGGCCTGACCCCAAGCAATGACGTTTGGGCGAGGGTGTGTTTGGGGCAATAGGACTTCAGGAAACTTCCGGCGATGGCCGATCCGATCCATCAATTTGAAATCCACAATATCGTCTCGCTCGGCAGCATCGGCGGGCACGACATCGCATTCACCAATTCGGCGCTCTACATGGCGATCGTTGTGGTCGGCATCGCGGCGCTGCTGGTCGGCGCCAGTTCCTCCCGCGCGCTGGTGCCGGGACGGATGCAGTCGATCGCGGAATTATCCTACGAATTCGTCGCCGACACGATACAGAGTACCGCCGGCAAGGAAGGGATGAAGTTCTTTCCCTTCGTCTTCACGATCTTCATGTTCGTGCTGTTTGCCAATGTGATCGGGATCATTCCCTACACTTTCACGGTGACGAGCCACATCATCATCACCGCGGCGCTGGCGCTGCTGGTGTTCCTCACCGTCATTGTCTACGGCATCTATAAGAATGGCCTGCGTTTCTTCGGCCTGTTCGTGCCCCATGGCATTCCGATCTACATCCTGCCGCTGATCGTGTTCATCGAGGTGCTGTCGTTCTTGTCGCGGCCGATCTCGCACAGCGTGCGTCTGTTCGCCAACATGCTCGCGGGCCACATCACGCTGAAGGTGTTTGCGAGCTTCATCACGCTGCTGGGCGGCTTCGGTATCGCCGGCATGGCGGGAGCGACGCTGCCGCTGGCTCTGGTCGTGGCGCTGTTCGCACTCGAGCTACTGGTCGCGTTCCTGCAAGCCTACGTGTTCGCGATCCTCACCTGCATCTACCTCAACGACGCGATTCATCCGGGTCACTGACCCAAACCTCAATCCAACCTCGAAGGGAGTTTCTCATGGATCCTTTGGCTGCGAAGTACATCGGTGCCGGCATTGCTTGCATCGGCATGGGCGGCGCCGGCGCCGGCGTCGGCGTGATTTTCGGCAACTATCTGGCCGCCGCGCTGCGCAATCCATCGGCCGCCCAGGGCCAGTTCGCCAACCTGATCTTCGGCTTCGCCGTGACCGAAGCGCTCGGCATCTTCTCGCTGCTGATCGCGCTGCTGCTGCTGTTCGCACTCTAAGCAACAAGCACGACGATGGCGACGCAAGCGCATACCGAACATCCGGGCGGGAAGCCTCAGTTTCCGCCGTTCAACAAGGAGACGTTCGCCTCCCAGCTCATCTGGCTGGCGGTCTTCTTCATTGCGCTTTACGTCATCATCGCAAGGCTCGCGATTCCGCGCATCGGCGGTATCGTCGAGGCGCGGCGCGACCGGGTTGAAGGCGATCTCGCAGAAGCCAACAACCTCAAGGAGCAGTCCAGCGCCGCGATGGCGGCCTACGAGAAGTCGCTTGCCGACGCGCGCGGCCGCGCCCAGGCGCTGGCCAATGAGACCCGCGAAAAGCTGAACGCCGAGGCCGACAAGGCCCGGCGATCTCTGGAAGCGGAGTTGAACGCGAAACTGGCCCAGGCCGAGCAGACCATTGCCGGCACCAAGACCGCCGCGATGGCCAATGTGCGCAGCATTGCCGTCGACACCGCCTCCGCTATCGTCGAGCGACTCACGGGAGCAGCGCCGGCCGCGAGCGCGGTCGAAGGCGCGGTTGCAGACGCGCTGAAGCGGTAGGAGGTGGCGATGCTCGAGTTCTTCAAGGAACCGGAAAACTGGGTCGCCGTTGCCTTTGTTATTTTTGTCGCGATCATGCTCTACGTCGGCGCGCACAAAAAGATAATCGAGGCGCTCGATCATCGCAGCGCCCGCATCAAGGCCGAACTCGACGAAGCCCGTCGTCTGCGCGATGAAGCGGCCAGCCTACTGGCCGACTACCAGCGCAAGCAACGCGAGGCCGAGCACGAAGCCGAAGCGATTGTCGCTGATGCCAGGGCCGAGGCGGAGCGCGTTGCGGCCGAAGCGCGGACCAAGATGGAAGAGTTCGTCGCCCGCCGCACCAAGCTCGCGGAAGCGAAGATCGGCCAGGCTGAAGCGCAGGCCCTTGCCGATGTCCGGGCCGCTGCAGCGGATGCCGCAGTCTCCGCGGCCGAGGCGATCCTGCGGGATGCCGCCAGGGGCAAGGTCGCCGATGACCTGATCGCCCAGGGCATCGCAGACGTGAAGACGAAGCTCAATTAAACAGCTTGCCGTTCGATCCGGCCGTGACCGCAGTCCCCTGGCGCCACGGCCGTTATTTTTTTGCTGCGATGCCTGCCGAGCGCACCAGCCGATCCCAATTGCTTCACGCTCTGGCGCAATGCCGTTTTCAAAAGCACCGGCCGATTGTGCTTCTTAAGCAGGCCGGCGAACGCCTCGTCCGCCAATTCCTGAAACGTCATCATCCGGTCGCGCGCCAGAAGGTCGAGCACCGGCCACGTTTCTCCGTCGATTTCGATACGCTTTCCTGGCACGGCGGCTCCTCGTTTGTTTTGTCGCTTTTTTTGCGCGCTCCCTGGCCGACATGCGGGTCGCAATCGCCAGGACCGACCGCCTCCACGTGTTCAGCTTCAGCGCGTGAAACCAGGCGATGACTATGAAGCAGAGCGTGGGGTGACCATCCTTCCGCGGATGGCACCCGTATTCAGCCTTGCGCCTCATCATATCCGACAAGCCGCCACACTCCCGGGAGTTCCCATACGAAAGCGGACGCCCGCACGAAGGCTGACGCCCGCTTTTGAAGCCAATCGAAAGGCTGACGCGATTACGCCGCGGCCTTCTTGCGGTTCGCCGCCAGCCGCTCGTCCACCAGCGCCACTTGCGCGTCGATCGCCGGATGGCTCAGGCCCTTCTGCTTGGCGATGAGCTGCACCAGCTTGTCGGCACGTTCGATATTCGGCGCGCCGTTTTGCAGCGCGCGGGCGGCCGAAGCCGGGCGCGTCAGGCTTTGCGCCGCGGCGGCATATTTTTCGAACGGCACCAGGTCTTCCGGCTTGGCACCAAGCTTCACGCAAAGATCGAAGACGAAGTTGTAGACCGAGCGCGACGTCTCGATATCCGAATGTACCGCCTCCTGTGCGGTGCGCATGCCGTCCTTGGTGACGCAGCGGTAGTTTCCGGCAAGCAGCATCGCCCATTTCGCCAGCGGCACGAAAATCGAATCGTGCACACGCAGCTTCACCGGCAGTTCGGTTTTGCTGCCGTCACCCACATCATAACGGACACCGTCGATATCCTTCTCAAGATCGCGCAGGATCGTTGTTGACTTGTCGCTGTCGAACTTCGCCACCTTGAAGTTGGTCGGCAACGTGACTTGCAGCACGTTGACCTTCTCCTCCGGCGGACGGATCGCCTGCGGGTCCGGGCTGCACAGCGTCAGCGCGCCGGGATCGAAATTGTCCCACACGGTCGGGTCGGTGTAGGCCGGCTTCAGCGCCTCGTAGTCGAGACCGGGAATACGCTTCACGTAAGGCAGCGGCGGCATGTTCATGATCGACATGCACGGCACCCGTGACTTCGCCACGGCATCCAGCAGTTCGCGCACCCCCGGCGAGCGATACTGCGGCTCCTGCATGGCAAGTCCGATCAGGTCGTAGTCCGACGGATTGACGCCGGCGGTGCCGCCCGCCGTGACCTTGCCCGGAAGCTTGCGCGAATCCAATTCCACCGGGTCCTTGCGCCCGCGCACCGGCAGGCGGACGCGGAAGCCCTCCGCGTTGATGAGGGCGGCTTCCGCGGGCAGGCAGATCAGGTGGACAGAATGGCCGCCGAACAGGATTTTCGAGGCAAGCAGCGACCCGTAGGACGCACCCATGATCATGATCTTGTAAGTCGGCATGGCACGCTTCCTCCGGTTGAGCGTTGAACGGAACAAACAGACGTTTATCGGTGTGGTCTCCGCAACGATGCTATTGCCGCGGAGTGCACGATGCAATGCAGCATCTTGCCCCGCGCACGCGCCGTATCGCTCTCCTTGGCGCGGACTTGCGGGCGGTCCTATGCTAACATTCCGCCTGCCGCCAACGTGGAGGTCCCATGAGAAAGCTCGTGCTCGAAACCACGGCTCCGTTCCAGGGGTTGCCGGAGCTGGTCGCCGACAAGGAAGGCCTTTTCGCGAAAGAGGGCCTTGAGATCGAATGGGTCGAACGCGAGAGCGACGACAAGAGCACCCGCGTTGACGTCAACAGCCCGAAGGGCCTCGACCCGTTCTCGAGCCACGGCAAGATGCTCGAGCAGGGTAAGGCCGATCTCTACAACGCCTGCGAATGGGGCAACTACTGCCGCATCCAGGACACCAAGGTCGGCAGCCGTCAGGTCGGGCGGCGCGGCATCGTCACCTACGCCGCCATCGTGGTTCGCCCGGATTCGCCGGTTTATACCGCGCAGCAGCTTGCCGGACGCACCGTCGGCGTGCCGTTCTATTTCGGCACGCACTATCTCGCGCTCCATCTGCTCGAAGGTTTCATGCCGCGCGAGCAGATCAAGCTCTGCCGCACCTCCAACGGCTCACGCCAACGCTTCGACGCCATGATGCGCGGCGAGATCGAGGCGACGACTTTAACGGAGCCTTATATCACGCTGGCGGAAAAGCACGGCTGCCGGCTGATCTGCGAGGCGTTCTATCACGGCACGGAGGTCGCCTCGGACCAAGTCGATGCCGAGACCTACGGCGCGTTCAACCGCGCGGTGCGCGAGGCGGTCAAGCGCATCAACGCCGACCGGAGCGCCTACCTGCACTACTTTATCGACTACCACAAAGCGAAGGACGCCGAGATCGGCACGCTGAGGCCCGAGGACCTGCGCGCGAGCCGTATCGTGGTTTGCGATCCGGCACCGATCCCGCTCGACGAGATGCAACGGACCTACGACTGGCTCAAGAGCTGGGGCATGCTGGAGCAGACTGCGACACCGCTGCAACTGGTCAACCTCCAGGTGCAGCAAGCGGCGCACACCGTCGCAGCGGAGTAACCACTCCGCCGTTCTCGGTCATTCGCGTAACCGAAACCCTTGGGCAACCAAACCTTTGGGTAACCGGCACCCTTGGAACAATAGCCCGTCTAGTCGTTTCTGCTGCTGTCGGGACTCGACGGCGGCAAATCACCCGGCACCGACGATGGAAACGGCGACGGCCGCGATGCGATCGGCGTCACCGCGGGGCCAGGCGCCGTCATTGGTCGAGGGGCGCTCGTCGCGGCTGTACGTGGCGGAAGCGCGGTCTTCGCCACTGGACGCTTTGGCTTTGCGGCTGGCTTTGCGATTGGTTTGGCGACCTTGGCTCGCGTCTTAGCTCGCGTCTTAGCTCGCGTCTTGGCCTTGCGCGCCGGCTTCGCCCGGCGGGTTGTTTTTTTGGCCGCGCGGCGCGCGGTGAGCTTCTTCTTACGGGCCGGCGCAGCGCGCTTTGTTTTGCGAACGGTTTTCTTCTTCGCCCCGGCTGTCCTGATTTTGCGCTTCCTTGCCATGATCGTCCTCCCGATCGTTGCCTCGGAAATTTCGCATCACATTACGAACCGGCGCGCCGCTCCAACGCTTCAGGCATCGGCCCGCCGGTTGCCCAGTCGATCAATTCCACCGTGTGCACCACTGGGATCGTTGTGCCCGCGGCGATCTGCGTGATGCAGCCGATGTTGCCGGCAGCGATCACGTCGGGCGCGGTCGTTTCGATGTTCCTCACCTTGCGCTCCCGAAGGCGCCCGGCGATTCCAGGTTGCAGGATATTGTAAGTTCCGGCGGAACCACAGCACAAATGCGCCTCCGGCACCTCCTTCACCCGGAATCCGCAAGCTGTGAGCAAGTCTTTCGGCTCGCGATGAATGCGCTGGCCGTGCTGCAGCGAGCAGGCGGAGTGATAAGCCACGGTCAGGTTGGCCGGCTTGGTCGCTGACGCAATCTCCAATTTCGCCAGGTATTCCGACACGTCGCACGCCAAGCCAGACACCTTGGCCGCCTTGACGGCATAGGCCGGATCGGTGCGCAGCATGAAACCATAGTCCTTCACCGTGGTGCCGCAGCCGGAAATGGTCATCAGGATGGCGTCGAGCCCATCGCCTTCGATCTCGCGCGTCCAGGCGTCGACCGTGGCACGTGCGCGGGCGAATGCGCCGTTCTCGCGGCCCATGTGATGCTCGAGCGAACCGCAACAATCCGCGCCCCGCGCCACCACCGCCTCGACGCCATGCCGGTTGAGCAGCCGGATCGTCGCTTCGGTGATTGATGGCGCCAGGGCCTGATTGGCGCAACCGGCCAGCACCGCCACCCGACCGCGGCGGCGGCCTTGGGCCGGATAGACTCCCACTACAACCGAGGGTCCAGGTGCGCGGCGCGGCGCAAGACGCAGCGCCGCCGCCAACGGGCGCAGGCCGATCGCCGCGAGGATGGGCGCGAGCGGCCGCGCCGGCAGTGCGGCCAGCATCGCCAGACGAAGGCGCAGCGGATACGGCATGACTCGAGCCAAGAATTCACGCATCAGCCGGTCGAGCAGCGGCCGGCGATAGGTCGCGTCGATGTGCCCGCGGGCGTGATCGACCAGATGCATGTAGTGGACGCCCGATGGGCACGTCGTCATGCAGGCCAGGCACGACAGGCAGCGGTCGATATGGGTCACCACCTCCTCGGTCGCCGGGCGGCCGTGCTCCAGCATCTCCTTGATGAGGTAAATCCTGCCGCGCGGTGAAGCCAACTCGTCGCCCAGCAGCACGTAAGTCGGACAAGTCGCGGTGCAGAAGCCGCAATGCACGCAGGCGCGGAGAATCTTGTCCGCTTCCGCGATGCCGGGATCGGCCAACTGCGCCAAGGTAAATTGGGTCTGCATCACACCCCCGCCCACATGCGGCCGGGATTGAGGACCCCCTTGGGATCGAAGCTGTTCTTCACTCGCTTGCTGACGCCGGCAAGCGCGCCATTCTGCGGCTCGAACACACCCACCGCCGCGCGAACGGCCACCGGCGCACGGACCAGCGTGGCATGACCGCCGAGCGCCGCCGTGGTACGGCGAACGGCGGCTGCGCCGCCGTCGTCGGATGCCGGCAGCACCGCCCAGATCAACCCTCCGGCCCAATCGTAGAACCATTGCGCGCCACGCGGCAGCATCGCAGTCAGTGCGCTCCCGTTGGACGGCGCAGTGGCGATGCGCCACAGC
>JAFKKQ010000485.1 GCA_017304505.1 Hyphomicrobiales bacterium
AGGGTGGGAGATAATGGCGAAGGTGCGCCGCCGCCCGATCTCGGCGGCGAGCGGCGAGCGGTTGTGGCCGGCGCCGGCGGCTCCGATCGGTGCGTTCATGCGGCCTATTTACAGGCTTAGGGCTTCAATTCAAGGCGCACCACGCCGAAGCCTCACGAGAACCGGAAAGCCGGGTCGAAGCCGAGCTCGCGCTTGGCCTTCTCCACCGAGAACTCGCCGTCATCCTCGGCGATATTGTAGATGCCGGGCGCGCCGCGGGTGACGGCGAGCAGCGCCGCCTGCGCGGCCGCGCCCGTCGTCAGCGGACCGGCCGGCGGTCTGTCGGCCCATGTGCCCGGCCCATAAAGCCGGCCATAGCGCAGCACCAGCCCCTCGACACCGGGCGTGTTGAGCACGGCGTCCTCCAGCGCCTTCACACCGGCAATGGAGGTGCGCTGAGCTTCGCTGGAATCGAGCGGATCGCTTTCGCGATAGGGCTTCGACCCCGGCGCATAGACGAAGGCGATGCTCTGCGCCACCACGCGGCGCACGCCGGCTGCCTTTGCCGCCGCCATCAGGTTACGAGTGCCCTCGCTGCGCAGACGCGAATTGCGCGCACTCATGGCGGCGCGCTGGTTCGGGTCGATCACATCCGGCAGATCTGTGAGTTGATGGATGATGACGTCGGGCTTGGCCGCCGCCACCGCGCGCTCAAGGGCATCGGCATCGAACACATCGACCACCGCGGCCTGCGCGCCAAGCGCTTCGATGGTGGCGACCTTGCCCTGCGACCGCGTGGTGCCGGTGACGGCGTGGCCTGCCTCGTGCAACAGCTTGAGCAGCGGAATCCCGATCACGCCGGTCGCGCCGGCAACGAAGATATTCATGGCGACACCTCTTTAACCAGCGACGATAGCGAAATCGTTCCGCCGTCATTCCGGGGCGCGCTGAAAGCGCGGACCCGGAATCCAGATGCAAACTCTGAACGTGCCGCTGGATTCCGGCTCGCCGCTACGCGGCGTCCGGAATGACAACCGGGAGATTTTCGCCCAATCAAACCGCGCTTTTCAACCGCTCCAGCGCCTCGACGATCTTGCCGCGGCGGGCTTCCGCCTCCTCGCGCTTCTCGCGCTCGCCCTCGACCACATCCTCGGGCGCGCGCGCGATGAAGTCGGCGTTGCCGAGCTTGGCATCGACGCGCTTGATGTCGGCTTCGGCCTTCTGCATTTCCTTGGCGAGGCGCGCGCGCTCGGCGTCGAGGTCGATGACGCCCTTGAGCGGCAGCGCCGCGACCTCTCCGCGCACCAGAAGCTGCACCGAGCCCTGCGGCGGCGCATCGGCAAACGTGATGTCGGAAACACGCGCCAGCCGCTTGATGAACTCCGCCCAGCGTTCGGCCCGCGCCCGGCGCTCGGCGTCCGCCGCCACCAGCACCACCGGAATTTGCGCGGTGATGTTCATTTCCGCGCGCACGGAGCGGATCGCGGTGACGAGATCGACCAGCCAGCCGATTTCGGCTTCGGCCTTCGCGTCTTCCATCCCCTCATGAACCGGCCATGAGCCGAGCACTAGCATGGTGTCGCGTTTGGGCCCCTGCTCCGCCGTCACGCGCCACAGCTCTTCGGTGACGAACGGCATGAACGGATGCAGCAGCTTGAGGAT
>JAFKKQ010000486.1 GCA_017304505.1 Hyphomicrobiales bacterium
TCGATTTCGTGATGGCCTCGATCGAGAAGGCCGGATTCACCACTTGCGACGATCTCGTGCACGGTTACGGCGGCGGCTATCTGCCGCCGGTGCTAGGGTCGCAGTCGCGGCCGGCGGGGCCCTTGCCGGCGATGACGTTCGAGGCCGGGATGACCGTTGTCGTGCAGCCGAACGTCATCACCCGGGACCAGCGAGCCGGCGTCCAGCTTGGCGAATTGATGCGGATCACGGACGCCGGCGCAGAACCGTTGCACCAGGTTCCGCGCGAGTTTTATCGTCTCTGAATGACGGTTATCGGCCCGTCCGCTGCCGCAAACGGCCCCTGGCAGTCTGCAGATAATAGATATATACAATGTATGTTATCCGAGCCGGCGGGGGCAGACGGACCGGTGCGGTGACGGACGGTGCGGGATGGCTGAAAGACTGCGGATCAAGCGGGTTTACGAGCCGGCGGCACCGGATGACGGCGCGCGCATCCTGGTCGATCGCATCTGGCCGCGGGGCGTGACCAAAAGTGCGGCGGCCTTGACGCTGTGGCTGAAGGACATCGCGCCCAGCAACAGCCTGCGCAAATGGTTCGGCCATGACCCCGAGCGCTGGATGGAGTTCAGCAGCCGCTATCGCAAGGAACTTGATGCCAACGGGGCTTCGGTTGCACATCTGCGCGCCTTCCTCAAGGAAGGCCGTGTGACGCTGCTCTACGGCGCACACGATGCGGCGCACAATCAAGCGATCGTGCTGGCCGATTACATCAGAAAGCCCGCCATGCCTCGAAAATCCTCTCCCAAATCCGCCAGCAGCAAGACAGCCCATCCCAAGAAATCATGACCGTGCAGGAAAAGTCGGCCGCCGAACGCCGGGCGGAAATCACCGCCGCGATCCAGGCGGAAACCGGAATCGACGAGGCGATGATCGACGCTCTCGTTCGCAACTTCTATGCGCGCATTCGCGAGGACGACCTGCTCGCGCCGATCTTCAACGCGCGGATCGCCGACTGGGAGCCGCATCTGCAGCGCATGTGCGCGTTCTGGTCATCGGTGGCGCTGCTGAGCGGCCGCTATCACGGCCAGCCGATGCAGAAGCATCTGCCGCTGCCGGTCGATGCCGACCATTTCGACCGCTGGCTCGCGCTGTTCGAGGCCACGGCGCGCGAACTGTGTCCGCCGAAGGCGGCGGACCATTTCATCGACCGCGCGCATCGGGTTGCCGAGAGCCTGGAACTCGGCGTCGCGATTTCAAGCGGCGCAATGTTGCGCAAGGGGGAACGGTTCCGCCGTACGGCGGCGGACACGCCCAAGGACACCGTCAATGGCTGACGGCCTGCCGGCCGGCGTGAAAGCCTACAAGCGCACGGCGGTGTTCGATCAGGACAATCTTCCAGCCGGTCTTCGTCGCGAGCACCGGACCAAGGCCGGCGTTTGGGCCCTGATTCACGTGGTCGAGGGGCGGTTGCGTTATCGCATTCTCGATCCGCTTGGCGAAACTGAGCTCGCGGCCGGGAAACCGGGCGTCGTTTGCCCCGAGCAACCGCACGAGGTCGAGCCGCTGGGGCCTGTGCGTCTACGCCGCGGCCGATGCCGGCGGCGATCCCCACGTCAAGTAAGCCTGCTTCACTTGAACAGGCGGACGTTCGGCAGCCGCGAAGCCCGCACCAGCCGGTCGAGGCACGCCGCGGCCGGCCCCGGCGCGCAAGCGGTCACATCGTTGACCAGGATGGAGCCGATCGGCGCGCAATCGCCGTCGATATCGAAGGCTTTGACGATGGTCTTGGTGGGTCGCAGCGGAGCCATCTCCGTGACCAGCCGCCGCTGGATGCCGCCGTCCTTGCCGAAAACGACGAGGTCGAGCTTCAAGCTTTCGACAGCTTCGTCACTCTTGTTCTCGATGACGAAAGACAACCGGCATTTATTCTGGACGGTTTCGGCGGCGTTCAACTCGATCCGAACAGCTTTTTCGGGAGCGGCATTGGCCGCTGCGACAAAACCCAGCAATGCCAAACCACAGCATGCGGCGATTTTCATTGTTCTACCTCCAATGAGATCGGATTGAGAGAGCGCCGTCCGCGCCACGACTGTCACACCCCAAGTTTTTTGCCCCCAAGCTGCTTGTCGCCAAGCGCCTTGTCTCCAAGTTCCTTGTCCCAGTGGAGGATAAACGGCGCGAGCGTCTGCGCAAAGAGATCGCGCGCGTCTGCGACGCCAATGCACAGTTGCGTGGGATGGTCGTGACCGTTTCGCCTGTCGGACCGCTGCCGCGATCGAATGAAAGTGTGGCGGAGGCGCCACCGGCGGGGTAGTTGGGTGCGTGCCGACCGTCGAACCTCGCCCGCCGCATGTTGCCGTTATCGGTGCCGGTCCCGCCGGTCTGATGGCGGCCGAAGTGTTCGCGTGCGGCGGGGCGAGCGTGACAATTTACGAGCGGATGCCCTCGGCCGGGCGGAAGTTCCTGATGGCCGGGCGTGGCGGCCTCAATCTCACGCACAGCGAAGATCTTGCGCGCGTTCTCTCCCGCTACGGTTTGGCCACGCCGCGGCTTCGCGGCGCGATCGAAGCATTTTCTCCGGCGGCCGTTCGTGCCTGGTGCGACGGCCTCGGACAGGAAACATTTGTCGGAACCAGCGGCCGCGTCTTTCCCAAAGCGTTCAAGGCGTCGCCACTGCTGCGCGCCTGGTTGCGCCGTCTCGATGGTGCGGGCGTGAACGTCTTGCCGCGGCATCGCTGGCTTGGATGGGATCGGGATGGGGCGCTCGTTTTCGAGACGCCAAGCGGCCGGACGACCGCTCATGCCGATGCCACGGTGCTTGCCTTGGGCGGCGCGAGTTGGCCACGGCTCGGCGCCGACGGTTCCTGGGCGGATATCCTGGCTGCGTCCGGCATCGGCGTCACACCGCTGCGTCCGGCGAACTGCGGCTTCGTCGTGAATTGGTCGGATGTGTTCCGTGACCGCTTCGAGGGCCAGCCCCTGAAGCGGGTCGGACTGTCGTTCGATGGACACAAGGTGCGGGGCGAGGTTCTTATCACGCGGCAGGGCCTCGAAGGTGGCGGCATCTACGCCTTGTCGGCGCCGCTGCGCGACGCCATTGCCGTGTCGGGCGAAGCGGTGCTGCGCATCGCGCTGCGGCCGGATTTGCCGGTGGCGGAGTTGCAGCGCCGGCTTGAAGCGCCGCGCAACAAGCAATCGCTC
>JAFKKQ010000487.1 GCA_017304505.1 Hyphomicrobiales bacterium
TGGCGTGTCGACGCTTTTCCGGAGGGAGACATGGTGCTGGGGGTGCCGGCCGGCGAGTTTGCGCTGCTCGTCGTGGCTGTGATGGTGGCCGGCGTCGCGACCGGAATCCTCGCCGGTCTGTTTGGCGTCGGTGGCGGCGGCATCATCGTGCCGGTGCTGTATGACATTTTCCGCTTCCTGAATGTGCCTGACGACGTGCGGATGCAACTTGCCGTCGGCACTTCGATGGCGATCATCATCCCGACCACCATCCGTTCTTATCGCGCGCATAGGGCACGAGGCGCAGGGCAGGATGACGTATTGCGGCAATGGGCGCTTCCGGCCGTTGTTGGCGTCGCGGTCGGCGCGGTGATCGCCTATTTCGCGCCCAGCGCGGTGTTCAAGGCGATGTTCATGGCGGTGGTCACCACCATCGCCATCAAGCTCTTGTTCGGCAAGGATAGCTGGCGGATCTCAGACCGTTTTCCCGGCCGCGCGGCGATGGTCGGTTACGGTTTCGTCATTGGCCTCACGTCGTCGCTGATGGGCGTGGGTGGAGGGGCAGTCAGCAACATGATCCAGACGCTTCACGGCAAGTCCATCCACAATGCGGTTGCGACCTCAGCCGGCCTCGGCGTGCCAATCACCATTGCGGGCACCATCGGCCTGATGATTGCGGGCTGGCCGAAGATGGATCTGCTGCCTCCGCTGTCGATCGGCTATGTGTCTCTGGTCGGGACGATCATCATGGCGCCCATGTCGAGCTTCACCGCGCCCTATGGCGCGATGCTGGCGCACCGGATGTCACGGCGCCACCTGGAAATCGCGTTCGGCCTGTTCCTGGTTCTGGTTTCGACCCGGATCGGCATCAGCTTGTTCTAAGCTACGGGTAGCCCCGCATGATCAGCTTGTCGCCGCGGACCTCCCAGCTTTCCAGGCGATTCAGGAAGCTCATGCCGAGGAGGCTCACCCGAAGCTGGCCGGGCTGTGCAACCAGCGCCGGGACTGCAAGTTCGACGATGCTGCCGACGGCAAGCCGGTCGAGGGTCACCGATGCGGCGCGGGCGCGGCCGTTCGCGGTGTCGACCTGCACGGTGTAGGACAGCACTTCCAGCGGCAAGCCGGCGGCTTTGGCAGCCTCTTGGGTCAGGACAACGGCGCTGGCCCCGGTATCGAGCGTCATCGCAACGCGCGTGCCGTTGACCTGTGCGGCAACCTGAAAATCGCCGCCACGGCCGCGCACGATTTCCACGGTATGGTCGCTACGCTCGGCCGCACGGCCTGGCACCAGTTCGGCCATCACACGCTCGCCGACACCGCGCAACTCTCCCCGATAGCTGTAGGCGAAGACCAGTACAAAACCCAGCACGACCCAAAACAGCAATGCTTCGAGTGCCTGGGATATTCGGTGACGGAATATCACTAGCACTGCGCCGCCGATGAACACGATCAACGCGAGGTGGTAGGTCGCTGCGCCGATGTCATTTGCGGTCAGGCCGGCGATCACATCGCCGTCGGGCTGCGCAACCGCAACCACGAGCGTAAGCACGACGCCGATCAGCAGAATCCAGAGAAGACGGCTCACGGCAGGAGCCTTTGCAGCTTTGCGACCGTGCGCCGTATCTGTATGTCGCCACGGCAAAGGCCGTCAGCAATGC
>JAFKKQ010000488.1 GCA_017304505.1 Hyphomicrobiales bacterium
CATGGAATATTCAGAAGTGCAGCTAGGTCGTTCCATTTGAATGGAACATCGATTTTTCCCGCATCCCAAAATGCGAATGGCTTGTCGTAAGCTGCAGCCGTGATTGCGCCGTGAAGAGAGGCCGACAACACGAAGTCGGCAGACGTTATGGCATCAATTGTATCTCTGACCGCAGCAAGTGATGATGGAATATTAGTGCGAACCACAAAATCACAACCGCTCGCTTCTAGTATGTGATCATTAGTGCGATCGTCAAAAAAATGAGGGATGCATATATTCAGCCCTACCAATTCGGAAATCAGTCTCGGTCTATAAATTGCACTGAGCAGAAAACCGGAATCTCCTTGAGGAGTCGATCTTGGTAAGTCGAGCGCCTCTATGGAGTGGGGACCGCGGGCTGCTAAGATATGAGCATTTTTTGTACGGTTGGCCGACAAGCTATCCAGCGCTCGGCTGCCACATCCCCAAAACCAAATAACCTTATCAGAATCCGAAACGTAGTCGTCGGAGATGACGCTACCAGATAAAAAAACCTCTATAGACGTCGCTGGCTGTTTATAAAAGAGTTGATCTAGATAAAATTCGGCCAAATAGTCACCAAAATTTTGGGTAGCTTCTCCTTTCAGCCAATAGTTAACATTGTCCATGCTTTTCAACATTTCGGAGCAGCCGCGCCTGCGCGGCGGTGTGGAAAATTGGATCGCTAAACGTATAGGCCGGCGGGCCATCTGTCGATCACGTTAGAAACCTTTTTCGCCAGCAGGAAAATGCAATCGCCTCGGTGATCTGTTGGGAGCTCACATCGTTGCAGAAGGTCCAGCGCTTCTGGCATTGGGTCGTCGAATACGTCATGAGTTTCGAGTAAGACGGATTCAAAGCCAGCACATTGGACCACGGACGATAGCAGGTGGATGTCATACTCGATGTTGTGTCGGTAAGGCGATCTCGACCTCTCGTATTGCATATAGAGGTGCGGTCTATAGCCTTGTGATATGCGCCAAAAGTTCCTCGCCGAGCAGCAATTCGGAGTAGTGATAAGCAGTTTGCCATTCTGCTTAAGCACCCGATTAAATTCGGCGAGCATAAACATCGGATCGACGTCCATATGCTCGATCACTTCTCCGCAAAGGATGAACTCAAAACTTTCATTTTCGAATGGTAGAATGTCGCTCTCGAGATCGACGCTAATGGTCAAGACATTCGATGTATGGCGACCTATCGAGATGGTCCGAAAGAACCGTTTATGTTCAACGTTTGGAGAAACTTTTGTTCCAACGATCTCAGCGTAGCCGTGGACATGTTTCAAGGCTACCTGAAACAGATCAATTGCACCGGCTTCCAATACTTTGGCTTTAGGATTTGGTGTAGCCGGGATAAATTGGTCAGTCTTTAGAAATCGCGCACGATGAACTTGGCAGTATGAAACGTGAAGGTCGAGCCCCGATTTTCTTAGATCGTTAATGTGATGGTCGTATAGGACAGTGGTCGTCAATGGTGCATCGCCGCGTTGTTTCAGGCCAAACATAGTTGTCTCTTGATCTGGTTCCGTACTGCTGAGGAAACCTAACAGGCTAGGAAGTGCGGTCAACTTCTGCCCTCTTCAGACGAAATCCAGCCGGCCGGCGTGCAGAAGTCC
>JAFKKQ010000489.1 GCA_017304505.1 Hyphomicrobiales bacterium
CGATATCGTCATCGACGACGATAGCCAGGTCGAGGTCCTTCAGCGTGCCGAATGCGGCAAGCATCGCGTTGCGCTGCAAGCCGTCGTGCTGGGGGGACCCTTTCTTCACCTGGATCACGGCATGAAAGCGGTGCAAGCCGCCGGCGGTCATCTCCACGTCCGTGACGATCGGCACGGCCGTCTGCAGCACCTTCAACAGGCTCGCCTCCAGCACGTACTTGCGGAGCATCACCGACTCGCGGCCGTAACCGTTCATCGCGTGATAGATCGGCCGTTGCCGATGTGAAACCGCGGTGACTTCGATGACGGGGGCATCGTCTTGCGGCGCGGCAAAGCCGACAAACTCACCGAACGGCCCTTCCGGTTCCATGATGTCGGTGCGGATGATCCCTTCCAACACGATTTCCGAATGCGCCGGATAGATCAGATCCTGCGTGCGGGCCTTGACCACCTCGATCGGCCGGCCGGCCAAGCCGCCGGCGACGGCGAGTTCGTTGGCATGCTCGGGCATCTGCGAACCCATCGTCCCCGCCGCATATTGGACGGCGATGTCGGTGCCGATGCAGACGACAATCGGCAAATTCTTGCCGCGCTGCCTCGCCCGCTCGACCGCCAGCCGCAGATGCCGACCGTAATCGAGCTTGATGCCGGTGCGATTCGGACCGAGCAACTGCAGCCTGTGGAACGAGGCGTTGTAGACCTGCGTCTCAGGGTCGCGGACGATGATGACGCCGGCAGTGATGAAGCGGCCGGCGTCGCCGCTGGCGTGTTCCAGAACCGGGAACATCTGCCGCAGGTCGAAGCCCGACGTCTTCACCACCTCCTGCGCCGGGGCGCGCTCAACCAGCACCGGCTCCTGGGGCGCGCCGAACGACTGACTGATCCGCGTGCGGATTTCATCGTAGCGAAGCCCGAAGGCTGCCTCACAATTTTCCTTGCAGCAGAGGAAATTGCCGATGACTGGCACCGAATAACCGTCGACATCGGGAAAAAACAGCGCCGGCCCGCCATCGAGCCGCTTCATGAGCGCCGCGACCTCAAATCGCGGATCGACCCGGCGGCCATAGGTTGTCACCCGCCCCGCCTCGCCCATACGGGCGAGCGCCGAACGGAAACGGGTATCGAGGACCTGGGAATTGGACAGCACTTGGGATTTGGACATCAATGCAGTCACCTGTGCACACGGCTCCCTTTTACGGCGGTCTCGTTCGCCTGACGCCATCGCAACAGGGATGCCGACCGGCGGCAAGCCCCTATCTTATCCTCCGTTCGTCGGAAAGAGCCTCACACGTCCGGCCAAGCGTGAGCAGCCAAGGCTCGCCGGGACGGCATTGACGCAGCGGCAAAGGCGTGCCTAAAATGAACCTCACATAGCTATCTTACAGAGCAATTAGAGCAAACCTGCGAGGACACACGCCCATGCTTCGAAGCGGAAACGATTATCTCGCCGCCATCCGCGACGGCCGGAGAGTTTACGTCGGCAGCGAACTGGTCCGGGATGTGACAACGCATCCGGCGTTCCGCAATTCCGCGCGTTCTTTTGCCGACATCTACGACCGCAAGCGCGCACCGGAAAACGTCGAGGCCACCAGCTACGAGGAAAACGGCGAGCGCTTCACCGGCTGGTACCTGATG
>JAFKKQ010000490.1 GCA_017304505.1 Hyphomicrobiales bacterium
CCTCCACCGTGAGCGGATGGCTGCGGCTCAACGCCGGACCGTTATCGCTCGCCTCCAAGATCCAGCCACCGCCGTTTGCGGGCGCCCGCTTGCCGCTCGCGAGCGCGGCCGAATTGGTCGCGGGGCCGGAGCTCGGCTCCGCCACATCGTCAGCCGCGGTCATCACCTTCATGCTCTGCAATTCCTCGCGCGTGAGCAGCCGCATCGGCTCCCACGGCGGAATCTTGAGCGCGATCTCGAGGAGGTCGATACCGCCGCCCATCTCCACGGTGTATTGCGCGAGCCGGCCGATGTCGCGCTGCACCACCACCAAATCTTCGGCGGAGTAGCTGGCAGCGGTCGGATCGTCGCGGCGGTCACCGAGCCAGATTTGATGGACCATCACCCGCGCCTGCGAAGGCACTTGTCGTTCGACGCCGGCCAGTAGCACGAAGGCACACATGGATTCGCAATAGGCGCGCGGTTGGAGCCGCGCCCGCTTCTGGCCTCCATCCACGGAGGTCAAGGGAATGGTCTTGCCGACAGTGGTGATCATGCCGAGCCGGCGGATGGCGCGTCCCAGCGCCAGCGCACCGAGCACCGAGCCGCCATCGGAATCGAGCGCAATGGTCACGCCGTCGAGCTTGCGCCCTTTGGCAAAGGATTCGAAATCGCGTGGCGTATCCGCGGTGATCGCGCCGGCGGCGGACACCCACGTGCGGCAGGCGTTGCCGCAAGTCTGCGCCGGTCCCTCGGTCCACACATCGAACTGCATCGGCGCCGTGCGAGAGTCCGGCGCGGCGATCGCAGAGGAACCCGCCACAAGCAGCAAGAGAGCCGCACCTGTGGCGGCAGCGAATCGAACCATCCGTAGACCCCCCTGCGCCGGATTCCATCACCCGGGCAAAGCCCCCGTCATGTTCCGCAATTCGCGAGAGTTGTCCCCGCGTTATTGCCTCATCCATATCCAGCAGATAACGGGCCGACTCAACGTCGCCGCACTTTTATACGCGGGACGACTCCGGTCTAGTGCGATTCCGCAACAGTGAGCGGGCCTCGTGCTGCCGCGTCATGTCCGGCAATAATGACGTAATCAAGGACGCGCTTGTTTTTCACGTCTTTGTGGTTTGCCGGTTTGTGGTTTGCCGACGGAAAAAGTTCCGTCGTGGGAATTGAATCGCATGATGGAACCGAAGCCGATGTCGGCATGGGTTGCACGCGTCCCGCGCGCGTCTGGTCGCGCGCTCATCAAGGCGTATCGCTACACGCTTTCGCCGCTGATCGGATTCCATTGCCGCCATCTTCCGACCTGTTCCGAATACGCCGATCAGGCGTTGCAACGGTATGGACTTTGGGCCGGCGGCTGGATGACCCTGGCGCGCCTGCTGCGCTGCCATCCGTGGGGCAGTTCAGGCCTCGATTTCGTGCCGACCACTCTGCCGCCGCGGGCGCGCTGGTACCTGCCCTGGCGCTACGGCCGCTGGCGCGGCACCAACGCCGCGCCGTGAGCGGCGCCATGAATGGAACCTGGCCGTTGCCTCCCGCCCTGCCCTGTCTTATGAACGCCGCCAACGCTTACCTGCATTCGTAGGCAGCGAGTGAGCAAAGGAGCTTGGAATTGTCGCGCTGACCTTTCCCGACGGCGCACGTCGGG
>JAFKKQ010000491.1 GCA_017304505.1 Hyphomicrobiales bacterium
CAGCGCGGTCCGGCCAACGGGCTTATAAGGTCTTTTTGGGCGCTCTGCTAGACAGACAAGAATAGCTCAAGGGTAGGGGGACTGCGTTGCAGGCATACCAGAACTGCCGGAAACCGGCCGGCGCGGGCGGCGGCGATGCGGCTTGAGGCAAGCGGCCTTTGCTGCATCCGCGGCGGCCGCGAAGTCTTTTCCGGGCTCGATTTTACCGTGACAGCCGGAGAGGCGCTGCTGGTGACCGGGCGCAACGGAGCCGGCAAATCCTCCCTGCTGCGAACCATTGCCGGACTTGTCCGCATCGCCTCAGGCAAACTCGTTCTCACCGAGGGCCAACCGGAAAGAACCATTCCCGAGCAGGCTCATTATCTCGGCCACCAGGATGCGCTGAAGCTTTCGCTGACCGTCGCCGAAAACCTCGCATTCTGGACCCGTTATCTCGGCGGCACTGGGCCATTGACCGACGCGCTGGCTGCCGTCGGCCTTGCCGCGCTCGGCGATCTGCCGGCGGCCTACCTTTCGGCCGGCCAGCGCCGCAGGCTTTCGCTCGCCCGTCTGATGGCCGCGCAACGGCCGATCTGGCTGCTCGACGAACCGACCACCGCCCTCGACAAGGAGGCGCAGGATGGTCTGGCCGGCATCATGAGAGGGCACTTGGCCGGTGGCGGGCTGATCCTCGCCGCCGCGCACGGACCCATCGGCCTCGATACGCCGAAGGTGCTGCGGCTGGGAGACGCCGCATGAGGGCGCTCGCCGCGCTGTTTGTCCGCGATCTGCGGCTTGCCCTCCGCGTTGGCGGCGGCGGCGGTATCGGCGTGCTGTTTTTCCTGACCGTGGTGGTGCTAATGCCGTTCGCGGTGGGACCCGACCTCGCGTTGCTGGGCCGTATCGGTCCCGCGATTCTTTGGCTCGGCGCATTGCTTGCCAGCCTCCTGACGCTTGACCGCTTGCTCGCGACCGATCACGAGGACGGGTCGCTCGACCTCATCATGATGAGCGAAACACCGCTCGAACTTGCCATCGCCGCCAAGGCGCTCGCGCATTGGCTGGTCACCGGCTTGCCGCTGGTGGTTGCCGCGCCGCTGTTCGGGCTGTTCATGAATCTCGACGGCCGCGCCGGGGCGGCGGTGGCGCTCACGCTGCTTGCGGGAACCCCGGCGCTGACGTTCATCGGGCTAATCGGCGCGGCCTTGTCGGTGGCGCTGCGGCGTGGCGGGCTTCTGCTCGCGGTGCTGGTCCTGCCGCTGACCGTTCCTGTGCTGATCTTCGGCGTCGCCGCCTCCAACGCCGCCGTCGTCGGGCCGCTGCCGTTCGGAACCCCGTTCACGATCCTGTGTGCGCTGACGCTGATCAGCCTCGTGGTCGGGATATTTGCGGCCGCCGCCGCCTTGCGGCAAGGAATGGAATGACGCGATGGCTTGTTTCGGCCGCAGCGTATCCGCACATTGCGTGCAAAAGTTACCTCATCAGGTAACCGACCTCGGTAGCTGCAGATGGCCTTGATCCACCTCGCCAACCCTTCGCGGTTTCTCTCATTCGCCGAGCGCGCGCTGCCGTGGCTGGCCGGGATCACCGCGATCGTTTTCGCGATCGGGATACAGCAAACCATTGGCGCACCGGATGACTACCAGCAGGGCG
>JAFKKQ010000334.1 GCA_017304505.1 Hyphomicrobiales bacterium
AATACCATGCGTAAAGTTGCGCTCCTCGCGGCGGTCGTTTTGGCCGCGGCGTTCACTGTCACGTCGGCCGATGCGGCCACAAAGGCGAAGGCGAAACCCGATCCGGCGATCGCGGCTCAGGAGAACTCGGCCAAGCTGTTCCGCGACGGGCTGAACCCGTATGAGGCGACAGCCAAGGCGGCTGCTAAGCCTGCGAAGAAGATGAAAAAGGCAAAGAAGACCAAGAAGGCGAAGAAGAAGTAATAGCCTTTCATTTCGCCACCGGCTGGTGCAATGCGACCGGTCGGTGTGTTTCGAGAGATCGAATGGATTCGGCGTCCGATGCATCGGCATCGCGGCGCCGTTTCCGTTTTTACGCAGAACGCCGTGGCCGCCGGACAGCGTCCGTGCGTTAAGAGTTATCCGACAGCCGCGGTCCGCGCGGCGCGCTCGACCGGCGCGAACAATTGCGCCAGCGCGCGTTTGATGGCCATCTCGCGAGTCGGCGAGGAGATCTTCGCGCCCAGAAGGTCGGTGACGTAGAACACGTCGATCATGCGTTCGCCGAACGTCGCCACGTGCGCCGAGGTGATGTTGAGGTTGAGCTTCGACAGCGTTGCCGTCAGTTCGTAAAGCAGGCCGGGCCGGTCGAGGCCGGTCACTTCGATCACGGTATAACGGTTGGACCACTGATTGTGGATCGTGACCTCCGGCTCGATGGCGAAAGCCTTGAAGCGGCCCTTCGCGGCGGCACGGCGCGCCACCACCTCCGGCAGCTTGAGCGTGCCGCTCAGCGCCTGCTCGATGGTGTCGGCGATGCGCGCGGCGCGGCGCGCCTCGTCCTCGTCGTGATCGAATTCGCGCGACACCGATACGGTGTCGAGCGCGCGCCCGTCGGTGGTGGTGAAAATCTGCGCATCGACGATGTTGGCGCCGGCGGCGGCGCACGCGCCCGCGAGCGTCGACAACAGCCAGGGATGATCCGGCGCAAGGATGGTCAGCTCGGTGACGCTGCGCGCCGCGTCGAGCGACGATGTGGTGGCCACGAGTTTTCCTGCGTCTTCCGCCGCGCCCACGAAACGGGCATGGGCGACGCGATGCGGCAGGTCGACCTTGAGCCAATAGGCCGGATAATGCCGGGCGATGTAGGCGTCGATCCGTTCCGGCGGCCAGTCGCTGAGTTCGGCGCGCAGTTCGCTTTGCGCGATAGCGACACGCTGCGCGCGATTGACCTCCGAGAAGCCGCCGGTGAGCGCCGGCTCGGTTTCGTAATACAGCGTGCGCAGCAGTTGCGCCTTCCAGCCGTTCCAGACGCCGGGGCCGACGGCGCGGATGTCGGCGGTGGTGAGGATGGTGAGGAGCTTCATCCGCTCAAGCGATTGCACCACGGCAGCGAAGTTCTCGATGGTCTTGCGGTCGGACAGGTCGCGCGACTGCGCCACCGTCGACATGACGAGGTGATTCTCCACCAGCCACGACACGGTCTCGGTGTCGGCGGCTGAAAGCCCCAGCCGCGGGCAGAACGCACGGGCAACGCGCGCACCTGCGACCGAATGGTCCTCGATCCGTCCCTTGGCGATGTCGTGAAGGAACATCGCGACGTAAAGCAGCGTGCGGTGCTCCGGCAGGATCTTCTTTATCAGATCGTTGGCGAGCGCGAACTCCACGTTCGTGCCGCGCTCGATCTCCGCCAGGATGCCGATGCAGCGCAGCAGATGCTCGTCCACCGTGTAATGGTGGTACATGTTGAATTGCATCATCGCGACGACGCGGCCGAAGGCGCGCACGAAACGGCCAAGCACGCCGGTCTCGTTCATGCGCCGCAGAACGATCTCGGCGTCGTGCGAGGTCAGGATCTCGAGGAACAGCCGGTTCGCTTCGGGATCGTGCCGCAGCTTGGGTCCGATCAGCCGCAGCGACTTGTTGGCGGCGTGCATGGCATCGGGATGCAGAACGAGATTGTGCTTCTGCGCAAGGCGGAACATCCGGATCAGGTTGACCGGGTCGCGTGTGAACACGTCCTTGCCGGCCACCGTGAGGCGGTTGTTGTCGTCGAAGAAATCCTCGCTTTCGGGCAGCGCACGGCGGCCGCGCGGACGAAGCCGCGCCATCACCCGGCTCAACACCGGCGCGGGCTTGGCCTGCCGGTCCTCAAGCTCCGCGCACATGATGGCGGTGAGATCGCCAACGTCCTTCGCGATCAGGAAGTAGTGCTTCATGAACCGCTCGACGTCGCGCAGGCCGGGGCGCTCGGTGTATCCGAGCCGCACGGCGATCTCGCGCTGGATGTCGAACGACAGCCGTTCCTCGGCGCGGCCGGTGATGAAATGCAGGTGGCAGCGGACCGACCAGAGGAAATCCTCGCAGCGCCGGAATAGCCTGATCTCTTCATGGTCGAACACGCCGCGATCGACGAGGTCTTCGACGTCGCGCACGCGATAGACATATTTCGCGATCCAGAACAGCGTGTGCAGATCGCGCAAGCCCCCCTTGCCGTCCTTGACGTTGGGCTCGACCAGGTAGCGCGACTGGCCGGCGCGGCGGTGGCGTTCCTCGCGTTCGGCCAGTTTTGCGGCGACGAACTCGGGGCCGGTGCCCTGCACGACCTGCTTGTCGAAGCGCGCCATCAATTCGTCGAATAGATGCCGATCGCCGAGCAGGAACCGCGATTCAAGGATCGAGGTGCGGATCGTCATGTCCGCCTTGGCCTGGCGGATGCATTCGTCGATCGAGCGCGTGGCGTGACCGACCTTCAGTCCCAGATCCCAGAGGCAGTAGAGGATCGCCTCGGCGACCTGCTCGCCCCACGCCGTCTGCTTGTAAGGCAGCAGGAACAACAGATCGATATCGGAGCCCGGCGCCATCAGTCCGCGGCCATAACCTCCGGTCGCGACGATGGCCATGCGTTCGGCCTCGGACGGATTCTCCGACGGGTAGAGATGCTTGATCACGAACTCGAACAGCACGCGGACAATGTCGTCGTGCAGGACGCACAGCCGCTCGGCGCAATGCCGGCCCTGGCGATCCTTCAGCAGCATGCTTTCCGCTTGCTCGCGGCCGTCGGTTAGCACGGTCTTGAGCCGCTGGGTCACCGCGCGCCGGAGGCTCTGCTCGGAGCCGGCGTGCTCGTCGGCGAAGACCGCAAGCTCGGCGGCAAGCGCCTGTTCATCGAACAGGCTGCTGTCGCGGGTGCGGAGCGTGTCGGTGTCAGGCATCACGGGCATCCGGATAACGAAGCGCGCTCATCATGTCACGGCGGCTGCGCGCCATACGAAAAAACAACACCACTCCCGCGGTTGCCTAAAGGGGAAGCAAATTCCCTTGTTCGGCTTCGTCCGGATATATTTTTCTCGTTGACTATCAATAGCTTAGGAGCATATTCAAACCGCAGCGCCGATTTGAGCGAGCAGCTTGCGGGCGCTTAACAAATGCAGCTAAAGCGGTCGGGGCCCGCCCCGTCGCGCAAGCTGACAGGCGGGCATTCGTTTGCCCGCCTTCATCGAAAGCGGCCCGGCGTCGATGACGCGGCCGGCCGCGCAACGTGTGGAGGTGCCTGTGATAAGCGTAACCATCCTGTCCCGCCGTTCCCTGCTGGCATCCGTGCTGATCGCCGGCCTGCTGCCGACGGCGGCATTCGGTGCGGACAAGCCAAAGACCATCACCATCGATTGGGCGACCTACAATCCGGTGTCGATGGTGCTCAAGGACAAGGGGCTGCTGGAGAAGGAGTTCGCCAAGGATGGCATCGCCATCCGCTGGGTGCAGACGCTCGGCTCCAACAAGGCGCTGGAGTTCCTCAACGCCGGCTCGATCGATTTCGGTTCGACCGCTGGTTCGGCGGCCTTGCTGGCGAAGATCAACGGCAACCCGATCAAGTCGATCTATGTCTACTCGCAGCCGGAGTGGACCGCGCTTGTGACCCGCAAGGACACCACGATCAACAAGATCGAAGATCTCAAGGGCAAGCGCGTCGCGGTAACCCGCGGCACCGACCCGCATATCTTCCTGGTTCGTGCGCTGCAGAGCGTGAAGCTCACCGAAAAGGATATCGTGCCGGTCCTGCTCCAGCATCCCGACGGCAAGACCGCGCTGATCCGCGGCGATGTCGATGCCTGGGCCGGCCTCGATCCGATGATGGCGCAGGCCGAGATCGAGAACGGCGCGCGGCTATTCTACCGCAACAGGAACGCCAACACCTGGGGCATCCTCAATGTCCGCGAGGAGTTTCTCAAGGACCATCCCGATCTCGTGAAGCGTGTGCTGGCGGTCTACGAGCAGGCCCGCAAATATTCGCTGGCCAACTATGACGATGAGAAGCGCGTCTTCATTGCGGTCACCAAGCTGCCGGGCCCGGTGGTCGACAAGCAGCTCAAGGAGCGCACCGACATCACCTCGAGCAAGATCGGCGCGCCGCAGCGCGAGTCGATCCTGGCCGCCGGGCTGGCGTTGCAGCAGGCCGGCGTCATCAAGGCTGGCGTCGATGTGAAGGGCGCCCTCGATGCGCTGATCGACGATAGCGTTCCGCTGACGAACTGAGAGGCATGATGCTGTTCGCGTGTCGCTCCGGGCTCGCGTCCCCGAGCGATCGCGGCAGCAGGGCCGCCAGGCATTGAGTGTTCATGCGTTGGGTGTTCCGATGTCGCTTTTATCCATGACCATCGCCGCCGGGCAGGCCACGGCGGAACAGCGCCCGTCGCGCCGCGACCGGCTGGCGCGCTACGGCCGGCCGGCGCTCGGCCTGATCCTGCCGGTCGGTGCGGCGTTACTTTGGGAATTGCTGGTGCGGATGGGCTTCTCCGACGGCCGGCTGGTGCCGCCGCCCTCGGTGATCTTCGCGGCCTTTGTCGAACTGGCGCAGAGCGGCGAATTGCAGCGCCATGTGGTTGTCACCAGCCTGCGGGTCGCCGCGGGATTCGGCATCGGCCTCGTTGCCGGCACGCTGATGGGCGCAGCCACCGGCTATTCGACGCTACTGCGCCGGCTGCTCGATCCGACCTTGCAGGCGCTGCGCGCCATTCCGTCGATTGCCTGGGTGCCGCTGTTCATTCTGTGGCTCGGCATCTTCGAAGGCTCGAAGATCACCTTGATCGCGGTCGGCGTGTTCTTCCCGGTCTATCTCGGCGTCATGGGCGCGATCATGTCGGTCGACCGCAAGCTGGTCGAAGTCGGCCGGGCGTTCCGCCTGTCCGACACGGCGATGGTCCGGCGTATCCTGCTGCCGGCGGTGCTGCCGGCCTATGTGATCTCGCTGCGGTCGGGCCTGGGGCTCGGCTGGATGTTCGTCGTCGCGGCCGAACTGCTCGGCGCGTCCGAGGGGCTGGGTTATCTCCTGATCGACGGCCAGCAACTCGGCAAGCCGGCGCAGATCGTCGCCGCCATCGTGGCCTTCGCCATCATCGGTAAGACCACGGACTGGATCATCGCCGCCGTCGCCGCGCCGTTCCTGCGCTGGGAAGACGGCTTCGTGCGGAACTGATTGAGGGTTCGATGCTGAGTCTGAAACGAGTCGGCAAGACCTATCCCAACGGCGTGCGCGCACTCGATGCTATCACGCTCGACGTTGCGCCGGGTGAGATCGTGGCCGTGATCGGCGGCTCCGGCTGCGGCAAGTCGACGTTGCTGCGCGCCGTCGGCGGCCTCGATGCGCCGACGCAAGGCTCGATCGCCCTCGATGGCGCGCCGGTTACCAAGCCGCACGAGAAGATCGGCATCGTCTTCCAAGAGTCGCGCCTGCTGCCGTGGCTTCGCGTCGCCGACAACGTCGGCTTCGGCATCGAAGGACGGCCGAAAAGCGAGCGCCAGAAGCGGGTGTCCTTCGCGCTCGATCGCGTCGGGCTTTCCGACAAGGCGGGCGTGTGGCCGCGCGAACTGTCCGGCGGGCAGGAGCAGCGTGTCGCCATCGCCCGCGCGCTGGTGCCCCGGACGCAGGAGCTGCTGCTGGACGAGCCGTTCTCCGCACTCGATGCCTTCACCCGCGTCGATCTTCAGGACCATCTCCTCAACCTCTAGGCGGAGTCCAAGCCGACGCTCATTCTTGTCACCCACGATGTCGAGGAGGCCGTCGTTCTCGCGGATCGGCTCGTGGTGATGCGGCCGCAACCCGGCCGGTTGTCCGACGAGATCGCAATCGAGCTTCCGCGTCCGCGCGACCGCCAGTCCGCGGCGTTCGATGCCGCCAAGCGCCGGGTCCTGGCGGCGCTCGACCGCTCGCTGGGCCGTATGACCGCCGTGGCCGACAGCGAGCCGAAGGCGGCTCAGGGCGCGGCGATGTGGTGGTAGTTGCTGCCCGTCACGCCCTGCGAGAGCAGGGCGTCCCGTCCTCCGTGACATTGCTGTAGACTGCGCTTCAGTTCGTGGATCGCCCGCCCTCCGCGCGGGCGATGACAGCCGGAGGTCTTATGAAAAGCTTCCAGGTCTGCACCTGCGGCGAGCCGCTCCAGTGCAACGAATATCCGACGCCGGTGCCAACCGGCTCCGAGGTGCTGCTCAAGGTGATCGCCGCCGGCGTTTGCCACAGCGACCTGCATCTGTCCGACGGTTATTTCGATCTCGGCGGCGGCAAGAGGCTCAGCGTCGTCGAGCGCGGCATGACGCTGCCGGTGACGCTCGGCCACGAGAACGTCGGCGAGGTGGTGGCGTTCGGACCCGATGCGCGCGGCCTCAGGATCGGCGACCGGCGGCTGGTCGACCCGTGGATGGGCTGCGGCGAATGCGGCGTCTGCCGGCGCGGCGACGAGCAGCTTTGCACCAAGCCTGCGAGCCTCGGCGTCTTCCGCGACGGCGGCTACAGCGATTTCCTGATGGTGCCGCATCCGCGTTACCTGTTCGACATCGGCGACATCCCGCCGGAGCGCGCCGCGCCGCTCGCCTGTTCCGGCGTCACCACCTACAGCGCGTTGAAGAAGGTCGGTCCGACGCTCACCACCGATCCGGTGGTCATCATCGGCGCTGGCGGGCTCGGTCTGATGTGCCTCGCCCTGCACAAGGCGATGGGCGGCCACAGCGCCGTCGTCGTCGACATCGATCCGGCCAAGCGCGAGGCCGCGAAGAAGGCCGGTGCTGTCGCCGTCATCGATGGCGGTGCGGGCGATGCGGCCAAGCAGATTGTCGCCGCGACGGGCGGCGGCGCCTGGGCGGCGATCGATCTCGTGGGCTCGACCGCCACGGTGCGGCTCGGCCTCGGCAGCCTGGCCAAGGGCGGCAAGCTGATCCTGGTCGGGCTCTACGGTGGCGATATCACGCTGTCGCTGCCGCCGTTTCCGATGCGCGCCATCGCGCTGCAGGGCTCCTACACGGGAAGCCTCACCGAGATTGCCGAGCTGATCGAACTGGTGAAGCGCACCGGCTTGCCGCCCGTGCCGGTGGCGACGCGCCCGCTGGCCGACGTGAATGCCGTGCTGTCCGAACTGCGCGCCGGCAAGGTGATCGGCCGCGTGGTCCTGACGCCGGCATAGCTTTTGTTTTGACGCGTTTTCTTCGCGCGAACCGGTATCCACTTTGCTCGAAAACGCTCTGGTTTTTCATCTGAGGAGAACACATGGACGCCACAGAACTGCGCGCGGTGCAGGCGCCGATCAAGGAGCGCTACAAGTCCGACCCGGAGGCGGCGCTGATCACGCTGAGGGCCAAGGGCTCGCTCGACGACAGCAACATCGCCTGCAAGGTCGAGACCGGCCGCGCGCTCGCGGTGGCAGGGCTGCATCCGGCGACCGGCGGCACGGGCCTAGAACTCTGCTCCGGCGACATGCTGCTGGAGGCTCTGGTGGCCTGTGCCGGCGTCACGCTGAAGGCGGTTTCGACCGCGCTCGCCATCCCGCTCAAATCCGGAACCGTGTCGGCGGAGGGCGATCTCGACTTCCGGGGCACGTTAGGGGTGGACCGCGAGGCCCCGGTCGGGTTCCGTGAGATCCGGCTGCGGTTCGATCTCGACACAGACGCGCCGCAGGACAAGCTCGATCAGTTGCTCAAGCTGACCGAGCGCTATTGCGTGGTCTATCAGACCATCGCCAAGGGCCCGCCGGTGGACATCCGGCTCCGGCGTGTGTGATACCAAGGCAAATAGAGGTTGATGCACGTCGTGCCCGGCCTTGTGCCGGGCATCCACGTCTTTATAGGTTCACCGACCGATAGACGTGAATGGCTGGGACTCGCCCAGCCATGACGGCTGTTTTGCCGAGCCGCCGATGTCCCCCGACCTTCTTTTTTGGCTTTCGCTTGTCCTGAAGATGGCCGTTACGGCGGGCTTCGTCATCGCCGCGGCGATGGTGGCGGAGCGCGCGGGCGCGGCCATCGGCGCCATCGTGGCGACGCTGCCGATCGCCGCCGGGCCGGCCTATGTTTTCGTGGCGCTGGACCATGACGCCGCTTTCATCTCGGCGAGCGCCATCGGCAGCATCGCGGCCCATGCCGCCACGGCCGTGTTCTCGCTGGTCTATGTGATGCTGGCGCAACGCCGCAGCATGGCGGTGAGCGTCGGCGGCGCGGTGTTGGCCTGGTTCGTGGTCGCCTTCCTGCTTCGCCTGGTGCACTGGAATTTCGCCGGAGTCGTCGCGGTCAACCTCGCGCTGTTCTTCGCCTGTATCCCGGTCACAAACCGCTATCGGCATGTACCGATGCCGGCCATTGTGCGCAAATGGTACGACGTGCTGGTGCGGGCGTTCATGGTGGCCTGCCTCGTCGCCGCCGTGGTGGGCTTGAGCGGCCATGTCGGGCCGATCGTGACCGGCCTGCTCGCGGTCTATCCGATTGTCATGACCAGCCTGATGCTGATCTTCCATCCGCGAGTCGGCGGCCCGGCCACGGCGGCGCTGATCGCCAACACCATGTGGGGGCTCGTGGGATTCAGCGCGTGCCTGTTTACCGTCCACGTCGCGGTGGCGGCATTCGGCACCTGGATCGGGCTCGCCCTTTCGCTTGTGGTGTCGATTGTCTGGAACGTGATTTTGTGGTGGCTGCGAACCCGCGCGCTGGCATTGCGGCGGGCATAATGATGATTATGAGCCCGGTGGCGTTTGCTGCTTGAGCGCGTAAAGCGCTTCCAGCGCCTCGCGCGGCGACAATTCGTCAGGATGGAGCGCGGCCAGTGCCGCGAGCAACGTATCGAGCGCGCACTGGCGTGGATCGGGAGCGGTTGGCTTGGCTGGCGCCGCGAACAGCGGCAGGTCCTCGAAGCCGCGTGGCGCAGCGCGATCATCGGCCTCCAGCATCGCAAGCACCACCTTGGCGCGTTCGATCACGCTTGGCGGTAGGCCCGCGAGCTTCGCCACCTGGATGCCGTAGGAGCGGTCGGCTGCGCCCGGCACCACTTCGTGCAGGAAGACCACCTCGCCCTGCCATTCCTTGACGCGGACGGTGGCATTGTGCAGGCGCGACAGCTTGGGCGCCAGCGCGGTGAGTTCGTGGAAGTGCGTGGCGAACAGCGCGCGGCAGCGATTCTGATCGTGCAGATGTTCGATGGCCGCCCAGGCAATCGACAGGCCGTCGAAGGTCGCGGTGCCGCGGCCGATCTCGTCGAGGATCACCAGTGCGCGCTCGCCGGCCTGGTTGAGGATGGCGGCCGTCTCGACCATTTCCACCATGAAGGTCGAGCGGCCGCGCGCCAGGTCGTCGGCGGCCCCAACCCGCGAGAACAGCCGGTCGACGGCGCCGATCCTGGCGCGCCTGGCCGGCACGAAGCCGCCCATTTGGGCGAGGACGACGATCAATGCATTCTGGCGCAGGAAGGTCGATTTGCCGGCCATGTTGGGACCGGTGATGAGCCAGATGCGGCCTGCGTCCGATCCGTTCGGCGGTGACAGGTCGCAATCGTTGGCGACGAATGGATCGCTCAGCGCCTGCTCGACCACGGGGTGGCGGCCGCCTTCGATGATGAAATCGAGTGAGCGGTCGATCTCGGGCCGCACATAGGAACGTTCGACCGCGAGCGTGGCGAGCGCCGACGCCACGTCGAGCAGCGCCAGCGCTTCGGCCAATCTCAAGCTCGAGGTTGAGCGCGCGGTCGGCGGCATTGGCGATCTTGGCCTCCAATTCGCCAAGCTCGGTGGTGGTGAAGCGCACCTGACCGGCGAGCGTCTGGCGATGAATGAAGGTCGCGTTGAGCGGCGCGCTCATCAATTTGTCGCCGTGCTGTGCGGTGACATCGACGAAGTAGCCGAGCACGTTGTTGTGCTTGATCTTCAGCGACTTCACGCCGGTGTCGTCGGCGTAGCGCGCCTGCAGCCCGGCGATCACCTTGCGCGATTCGTCGCGCAGCGCCCGCGATTCATCGAGGGCCGGCTGATAGCCTTCGCGCACGAAGCCGCCGTCGCGTTTGATCAGCGGCAATTCATCGGTCAGGGCCCGGCCCAACTCGGTGGCCAGCACCGGATCGGCGCGGCGCAGCGCCGCGATGGCGTCGGCGATCTCGGCCGGCGGGTCGGTATTCGTGTTCAGGCGCGCGGCGAGTTGACCCGCGGCCAGAATGCCGTCGCGGATCGCCGCGAGATCGCGCGGTCCGCCACGGCCGACGACAAGCCGCGACAGCGCGCGCGACAAATCCGGGGCGGTGTTGAGAAGCGCGCGCACATCCTGCCGCGCCAAAGCGTCGTTCACGAACGCTTCGACGCCATCGAGCCTGCGGGCGATGACGGTGGCATCGGTCAATGGCGCTGCCAGATGCTGGGCGAGCAGCCGCGAACCGGCGGCGGTCACGGTGCGGTCGATGGCGGCGAGCAGCGAGCCGCGCCGCTCGCCGCCGAGCGTGCGCACCAGTTCGAGGTTGGCGCGTGTCGCCTGGTCGATGGCGAGCGTCGCGCCTTGCGGTTCGCGCACCGGCGGCGACAGCGGCGGACGCTTGCCGAGCTGCGTGCGCTCGACATAGGTGACGCAGGCCGCCGCAGCGTTCAGTTCAAGCCGTGTCAGCGCACCGAAGGCTTCGCTGGTGGCGACCGCGAAATAATCCGCCAGCCGCCGTTCGGCGGTGGCCCCGTCGAACACGTCGCGAGGCACCGGGGTGACGGCCGGCAAGGTGCGGAGATAGGGCGCGAGGTCGGCGTCGCCGTACAGTGCGTCGGAGACCACGATCTCGCCGGGCTCCAGCCGAGCGACTTCGGCCGAAAGTCCGGCGCGGTCGCATTCGGCAATGCGGAATTCGCCGGTCGAAATGTCGATCCAGGCCAGAGCGAAACGGCTGTCGTTGCCGCCCGACGAACCGCGCGCGCGGGCGATCGCCAGGAGATAGTTGTTGCGCCGCGCATCGAGCAGCGTGTCCTCGGTGAGCGTGCCGGGCGTCACCAGTCGAATGACATCGCGCCGCACCACGCTCTTCGAGCCGCGCTTGCGCGCCTCCGCCGGGTCTTCGAGCTGTTCGCACACCGCGACGCGATGGCCGAGCGCGATGAGGCGGTGCAGGTATTCGTCGGCGCGATGCACCGGCACGCCGCACATCGGGATGTCGCGGCCGAGATGCTTGCCGCGCTTGGTCAGCACGATGCCGAGCGCGCGGCTCGCGGTCTCTGCGTCGTCGAAGAACAGCTCATAGAAGTCGCCCATCCGGTAGAACAGCAGGCTGTCCGGGTTGGCGGTCTTGATCTCGATATATTGCTCCATCACCGGCGACGGCTTGGCCGTTGGTTCCAGCGGGGCATCGTCGGCGGTGAGAGGATGGGGCGCGTCCATGCGGCGGACGCTAGCAGATGGCGGCGGGGGATTCACTGTGCGCAGCACGATCGCGGCGACAAGCTGTGGACGCGGACAGGGGCGGCACGGGTCTTGAAATCGCGCCGGACCGCCGGCTACGAGTGGGCTTGTCCAAGCATTTGCCGCAGGCGCCGGCGGCCGGTGGATTCGACGCTGCGATAGGTGACGCCCGACATGGCCAGCGACGCGCCGATCATCGTCAGCATGACGACGATGGAGGCTTTGCTCGAAAACGCGGCGGGGCCGCCGAG
>JAFKKQ010000335.1 GCA_017304505.1 Hyphomicrobiales bacterium
CCCGCGCCGATCGCCGGCACGCCACCCGCACCGAGAACTGGGACGCTGATCCCTGGCTCCTCAACACGCCGGCCGGCACGGTCGACCTCCGCACCGGCAAGCTGCGCCCGCACGAACGCACGGACCTTGTCACCAAGATTACCGCCGTGGCACCGGGCGGCGACTGCCCGCTCTGGCTCGCCTTCCTGGACCGGGTGTTCGAGGGCGATGCCGGTCTCATCGGCTTGTCGACCACCGCGGCTGGTTCATGAACGCAGGCGCGTGATGAGTGACCTCAGCCAGCTCACCGCCTGGCGCAACGCGCTGATGGCCGCCCGCTATTGGGGCGTGCGCACCGTCGAATACGACGGCAAGCGCGTGACCTATGCCAGCGACGCCGAGATGGCGGCGGCGCTCGCCGACCTCGACCGCAAGATCGCGGCCGCCGGCGGCAGCCGCGTCTCCGTCGTCCGCATCGCATCATCGAAAGGAGTCTGAGCCATGAAGACCTTCATCCAGAACGGCGACGTCATCACGGTGACCGCGCCCACGGGCGGCGTCACATCGGGCGGCGGCGTCATCGTCGGAGCCCTGTTCGGCATCGCCGCCTTCACCGCCGCCGAGGGCGAGGCAGTCGAGATCGCCGTGCGCGGCGTCTATGTCCTGCCGAAGGAGCCGACCGCCGTCATCGCCGCCGGCGCTCAGGTCGCCTGGAACGCGACCGCCAGGCAGATCGACCTGCCCGACACCGGGCTCTATCCCGTCGGCATCGCGACCGAGGCCGTCGGTAACGGCATCACCACGGTCCGCGTGCGGCTGGACGGCGTGGCGACCGCGGCGGCAGCGTAGTCGCCTTTCTATCCGGTCAAGATCGTTTTGAGTGCCTCGCGCTCGCCGACAATGAAGTCGAAGAACGCCGCTACGCGCGGCGTGCGCCGAAGATCGGGATGCGTCAACAGGCGCCAGCTTCGCGCAAGCTCCGGGATCGGCGCTAGCACGCGCACGAGGTCCTGTTCGCCATCGGCAATAGCGGTCGGCAAGGGACCTACGCCCAAGCCGGATTTCACCGCATAGACTAGGCCAAGAACGCTGTTGTTGCGTGCTGCAATCTTGGCATCGGGTGCGACGGTCTTGAGCCACGTTACAACACGATGTTTGCTCAACGATTCATCGAAGCTCACCAAAGAATGATGTGATAAATCCTCAACGCGATCCGGCTTCCCGTGACGCTCGATATAGGTGCGGCTCGCGTAAACGGCCCAAATTGAATCCGCAATCTTACGGCCGACAAGATCATCGTCGGTATCACCGGAACGGAACGCAACATCCGCTTCGCCTTTTAGAAGATCGAGGTAGCGGTCACTCATCACGAATTCGACCCGCAGCTTCGGATGGCGGGCATGAAAGCGCTCGATCAGCGGCGTCATGCGCTGCACGATTGGTTCGGGGCATGTCACCCGAATGACGCCGCTTTGATCACGCTCGATGCCGGTCAGGTGGCGCTCGAAATCGCCAACCGAAGCTTCGACGCGCTCGGCATAGGGCAACAGCGCCGTACCGAATTCTGTCAGGCGATATCCGGCTACTGTACGCGTGACGAGCTTGCGTCCGATACGCCCTTCTAGCTCCGAAAGCCGCCGATGCACTGTCGATTGGCTGACGCGCAGCGCCTTTCCCGCCGCGATCGTGCTGCCGTGCCGAGCGACTGCCAGAAAGAACTTGAGGTCGTTCCAATCGAACATGGCAGCATTATGCAATTCTGCGGCCCCCTCCCGCAATGTTACGGCTCCGCAGCGGCGTCGCGCGAACTTAGAGTTTCCATCGGGCTTCAGCTGCGAACCACTGATGGAGAATGGCATGAACGCGATAGCACCGTTTGACGCAGAGAAATTCAAAGCAGCGACGCGCGACCAATGGGACAAGTCCGCCAAGGGCTGGAATGACCAGAGCACCCGAATCCGCACATGGCTCCGGGAATCGACTGACGCCATGCTTGAAATGGCGGAGATCAGACCAGGTGCGCGCGTGCTCGATGTTGCTGCAGGTGCGGGTGATCAGACGCTCGACATTGCCAAGCGCGTCGGGTCATCGGGATCAGTGCTCGCGACCGATCTCTCCCCGGCCATCCTGGAATTAGCAAAGGACAATGCGCGGCATGCGGGTTACGACAATGTCGAGACACAAGTCGCCGACGGCGAGGACCTCCGTGTTCCGGAGGCAAGCTTCGATGCGGCGGTTTGCCGGCTCGGCCTGATGTTCTTTCCCGATCCAGCTAGGGGGCTGCGGGAAATGTTTCGCGCGCTCAAAGCAGGAGGCCGCGCATGCACCATGGTGTTTTCGACACCCGAGAAGAATCCGTGTATCGCCATTCTGGTCTCAACCGCGCTTAAACACGCGGGCTTGCCGCCGCGCGATCCCTATCAGCCGGGCGGGCTGCTCAGCCTCGGCAAGCCAGGATTGATTGATGAGCTGTTCCGACAGGCCGGATTTTCGAGGGTGGCGACCACAAAGGTTGCAGCGCCCTTCCGCCTGCCGACGGTGAAGGACTATCTCGAATTCATACGAACGTCTGCGAGCCCGATCATACAGATACTTGGCCGGCTCGACGATGCTGGACGCGATGCGGCCTGGGTCGAGATCGAACAGAAGCTGAGCATGTTCAACACACCAAGCGCGTGGGAGGGTCCGAACGAGTTGCTACTGACGATCGGCTACCGGCAATCGGAGCGATAAGACACTCCGTGAAGTCTGCGAACACTCAGTGAACATCGACGTCGCCCGTGTCGCATCCGTGTCGCACGGAAGAATTGGGAATGGCCGTAAGCGTTTGGAATGTTTTGGGTTCGTGTTGCGTTCCTTTGCAACACGGGTCCGAAAAGCGAAATGGCGCTAAGTCTTTGACTTAGCGCCATAATTTTGGTTGCGGGGATAGGATTTGAACCTATGACCTTCAGGTTATGAGCGGGTACCACGCGAGAACAAGAGACTAAAGGAAATCAGACGCTTGTGCCATAACTCATTGAAGCGATTGAATTCTTATCGCCGCATTCAACCGCATTCAATGGCATCTGACCGCAATAGGCGGATGACGACTCCGTTACGACGGGCGAGGTATTGCGGAGTTGAAAATCGCGCCTTGACAGCCGTGCTGTGAACAACGTAAACAACGACTGTTTACAACGTTCACAGGTCGCGCCGCCCATGGCTTCCGACGACGATTTGGTCGGCATCAACGAGATCGCCGAGATGGCGAAGGTTTCGCGTCAAGCGGTCGCCAACTGGCGAAGCCGCATGGCCGATTTTCCAAAGCCACTTGCTGATCTCGCTTCCGGACCTGTGTTCAGACGCTCGCATATCCGCGCTTGGCTCAGGAGAAGGAAGATACCGATGTCTCATGTGTTCTCGACGATCAACTTGAAAGGCGGCGTGGGAAAGACCACGACCACCGTTGCACTCGCGGAGACCTTCTCCGCCGAAAAGCGCAAGAAGGTCCTCGTCATTGATCTGGACCCGCAGACTAACGCCACCACGATGCTGATCGGTGAAGAGAAGTGGCGCGAGCTGAATGATAAGGGGCATACCCTCGCTCAGCTCTTCAAGGATGCGCTGAACCCTGAAAGCAAGAAATTTGATTTGCAGAAGACCCTCCAGAAGAAGGTCTCCGACGTTTCCGCCGCAGCGACGATTGATCTTCTGCCTTCGAGCCTGGACCTAATCGACGTTCAGGACGAGCTCATCAACACACCCGTGGGCAAGTACGGCGCCATCCGCCCCTTTGATATCCTGTGGCGCGCCACCAAGGATCTCGTCGAGGACTACGATATCGTCATCGTCGATTGCCCGCCCAATCTCGGGAAGATCACACAGAATGGTCTGCGCATGTCACAGGGATTCGTCATCCCGACCATTCCGGACATCCTTTCGACCTACGGCATTCCTCAGATTGTTCGTCGCGTGCGGGAGTTTTCGGAGGAGATCGCCGAAGAGATTGAACCGCTGGGCATCATAGTGACCAAATTTCAGGCGAACTCAAACGTGCATGTGAACATGCAGAAGCAGCTTACCCGCAACCATGCCGCCGACGGGGTAAATTGGCCGCCGCTCTTCGATACGGTCATCCCGCAGGCGAACCAGATCGCCGCCGCCGCGGAGCATGCAAGCTATTCCACGCTCAAACAGAAGTGGGGCTATCAGGGGCTGCATGATCGGTTTTCCGCCCTGGCAAAGGAAATTCTGGCGAAGCTGGGAGCCTGAGTCATGAACCTCAAGCGAGCTCTTACCAATCTCGTCCACGCCGTGGTCGAGGAAGCCGAGCGGAATCCAGAATTTTCGAAGAGGGTCGAGGAGGCGCTCGGCCTCGGTGAGTCACCGCGGCGAACGTCGATCCCGAAGCAGCCGCGGGACACTCCCCCGCGCGCTGCACATCGACGAGCCCCGGCGGTACTGGACCCGGTCGATTTGGCGCGTCAAGGCGAAACTGCGCTTCGCGCACGGCTTGGAGAATTGACGCTTGAACAACTCAAGGACATCGTCGCCGATTACGGAATGGACCCTGGCAAGCTCGTGCTGAAGTGGAAGACGCCGGACCGGATTATCGGTCGCATCGTCGAAGTGTCGATTGGCCGAGCCAAGAAGGGTGAAGGCTTTCTCTCCTCGGGCTCCGGCAGCAGCGAGCCCTGAGCCGACCAAGACGACAACTCGGCTAGGGTTTCCGCCGCTATTTGCCTCTTTCCGCCTAATCGCTCCCGCTCGAAAAGAGCATCTTGCCTGCCGCGAAGTCTCACCGCTCAGTGACAGGCATGAAGGAACATCTGACCGAACGCTCTATCAAGGCGATGGTGCCGGAGATCGATCGCGACCTTCTCGTCTACGACGAGGAAGTCACCGGCTTCGCGATTTGCGTCTATCGCTCGGGCAAGCGGGCATTCGCCCTCCGATACCGGATCGCAGGCCGAGCGCGCCATTTCACCATCGGTTCCTGGCCGGACTGGTCGGTGACCGCTGCGCGCGAGGAAGCGAAACGGCTCAAGCGCGAAGTCGATGCCGGCAACGATCCGCTCGACAAGCGCATCGATCACCGCAATGCGCCGACCATGTCCGATCTGATCGACCGATACCTCAAAGAGCACGCTGTCAGTCTCGCGCCCCGAAGCTTCAGCGATCGGACTTCGCTTCTGCGCAAGCTGGTCGAACCGGAGTGGGGGGCCCGCAAGGTCGCCGACATCACGCCCGAAGATGTCGATCGGCTGCTCGCCAAGATTTCCAAAGGGCGACCTCGCCCGCGCAAGCATCCACCTAAACCGAGTCCTCGGCGACCCGAAATGAAGGGCGCCCGGTTCGGACCGACCCCCGTGAGGGCAAACCGCGTCGGCGAAATCCTCCGCAAGATGTTCAATCTCGCGATCCGATGGCAGATACGCACTGACAATCCCGCGGCCGGATTTTCACGCTTCCCTGAGATGCCGCGCGATCGGTTCCTGTCGGCCGATGAGATCAAGCGCCTCGCCGAGGTCCTGGCCGATCACCCGAACCGGCGCTGCGCCAATGTCATTCGCCTGCTTCTGCTGACGGGCGCGCGCCGGGGCGAAGCGATGAACGCGCGCTGGGACCAGTTCGATCTTGAAGACGGGATATGGACAAAGCCGGCGGCGACCACGAAGCAGCGCCGGCTTCATCGGGTTCCGCTCTCGCAAGCGGCAGTCGAACTGTTGCGCACCATCCGGTCTGGCGTGCCCGCCGATTGCCCGTGGGTCTTCCCCGGCGACATCGAAGGCAATCCGCTGACCGACATTCAGAACTTCTGGGAGGGTGTGCGTAAGAAGGCGAAGCTCGGCGACACCCGCATCCACGATCTTCGGCACACCTTCGCGTCGCTGCTCGTTTCGGGCGGCATGACGCTGCCGATGGTCGGCCGCCTGCTCGGTCACACGCAGGCCCAGACGACGCTTCGATACGCGCACCTCTACGACGATCCGCTTCGCGAAGGGCTCGATCAGGTCGGTGAGGTACTGCGGCCGAAATTCAGACTCGCGGCGCGCAGTTCCGCAACGCCAACTGTTGGCGACCGCACCGTTTCCAACGGAACGTCATTGATCACTGAGACGCTCAATTAGTCGCTGGCAATGCCGATTTCCTGGTTCTTTCTCCAGACCCATTTCCGCAACTTGGCGTGCACGGCCCACATCTCCGGCGTGCAAGTGTAGCCAAGCAAGCCTTGAAAGATCGGTTGCCGAGGCTTCTGCAATTCTTCGCTCCATCAGCCCAGCAAGTGATCCGAATACAGCCCGCTTGTCGGTAGAATCCAAGTCAGCAATCAAGGTCCGGTTGTTATTCGCCCAATTTGCCATGTTGCTGATTTCTGCCAAGGGAGCGGCCCCCGAATCGAAAGCGCGAACGAATGCGCCACAAGCGCCAACCAGATCACCGGACCGACGATAAAGGTCCGACAACCGCTCCCAGGCATCGCGCACTAGCTCTCCGTCCGATACGCTCTCGATATACCTTCGAACGTATTCAGCAGGGACCTTGGTGTCCTCTGAGCCCTGCAGTTCCTCATGCAGATCGGCCAATAGCAGCCAGGCTGGCGGATAGCCACGCGCAATGAACTCGAGCATGGTCTGAATCTGCCCTAAGTCCAACTTGCCGTCAGAGACGCGCGACGAAATCCTTGCGAACAGACTTCTTATTCTCGGGTGTGCACCCTCTCTGAGCGTGTGGACACTTGAATACCCGAGATCCTGAAGCAACCGTATGTCGTTCTCTATGATTAGCTTTATTGGGCTGACTGCTAGCTTCCGCGCCCCGAAGATTGCTGCGGTCAACGGCACGTCGAGAAACTCGACCCCGTCGGACGCGGGCGCACGCTGCACTAATGACATCCTCACAAGCTCATCTATGGCGCCACCAGCATCGAGCTGCTCGTTCTGGTCGCGCAACACGACGGCTTCCAAGGCCAATTGCGGCACGAGCGATCGCCAGCCGCTCAGTGTCAAGAACACGCGACTAGCAAGCGGTGAAAGGTTTGCAAAAGTCCGTTCGAAAAGCGCGTCCAGAACATCATCTTTGCGCGCAATAACTTGCTTTGGCCTACCCAACTTTCCAGTGTCTGCAACTTCACCAAGCATGATCTTGATAACGTAAGGATGGCCGTCAGACTCCTCGAAGAGCTGCGCCCGATAGGTTGACGTTAGCAAGTCGTCAATCCCCAAGACAGCGGCCGTCTGCGAGATAAGCTCGTTTGCTTCGCCTTCATCCATCCCGCCGATTGTGATCGGGTAGTCAGCCTTAAATTCTCTGAAGCGAGTAGTGATGAGACTTTTATTCGGCAGCCGAATATTGGCATCAAGCCATGTAAACACGTCTACCGGGTTTCTGATCGTTTCGAAGTTGTCAAATACGAAAAGGATTGGTCCACCCAAATGGCTTTTGCGCAGACTGTCCGACATGACGTCGATTGCCGTTCTGCCGGGGCGAACTTCGGATTCACAGCCCATGAGACTCACGAATTCGAGAGCGATGTCTTTTTCAGTCAAGACTTGTGGTCTGACGGTTTTTGGCCCTTCGGGTAGTAAATCAATGTCGCGGGCGCTGAACCAAACGATTGCTTCGAACCGATCGCTTGTTGCAACGTTGTGCAACATTTGCAGGGCGAGTGACGTTTTGCCTATACCTCCTCGGCCCACAAGAGTGATGATGGGGTGACGATCATTCGTCAGCTCTTTCGCAATTTCATCTTCGAGCGCCGGCCGGGGAATGTATCCCATCGGAGCGGTCGGCAAGTTACTCCAAGCGTTGCCAATTATATCCAGTTGACCAATGCCATGCGTTTCGCTGGCGGGCAATTCACCGGCGCTTGTCAAATACGCAGAAGCATCCCCCTCAAGCCGGTCGTCGGTAACAAGGGAATGAAGTTCAAAATGTTTGCCGTTGAAGGCCCCATTGGGAAAAAAGAAATCCGACACGTCGACGGTAGTATGAATGAGCTCTACTTGCCTCGGCTCGTCGAAGCGGATGTAAACTCCATTCGGATGGGGCGTTTCCGAAACCGCACTTGCTGTTTTTAGATGAGCAAAGGCGGCCTCATCACCGCCAAGGCTGATCACGCGATACTTGCCGGATAGATTGCGATGAAGATAAGCCCACGGCCGCTGGAACAACGGATTTTCATCGAAGATAAGGCGGATCGATTCTTCCAACAGAGGAGAGACTTTTGAACAGAGCGCCGCGGTCGGCGCGCCATGGCCGCGCGTCTTATTTCTAAGTTCAGCAAAATTAGTGAACCATGAGCGCGCCGCGACCTTAGCCGGCGTTTGTTGTCGATCTGGCTCAATAGCCAACTGGACTTCTGATAGAAGACGAACGGCATCGTACTGCCAATTGCCAGTGCCAAGACGCTCTGTAAGAACGCGACGATCCTCCCTAGCTGAACTTGCCAGATGTTGTGAGGCGGGCCCACTGAGTGCGTCGTCCAGGGCCCGACTCCATTCACCGATTCCGTCCGCGCGAACGAGACTATGCAGTAGTCGATATCGATGTCGATCGCGGTCATCGTCAATGGCGGCGATGATAGCAGAAGTCGTCAAGCGAATGGCAAACTCGCCTGCGTATAACAGATCGTGAAACAATGCGGTGTCCGAGTCTGCATGAGCTCGCCTAACGCGGTCGCGCATCAATTCAACTGGTCTGAGTGGCATCGTCAGTTCTCATCTAGCGCGGCGCTTTAAGGGAGGAATCTCCGCGGGAAATCATGCTAGTGGCATGCTGCGCGGCTATCAATCGCTGGGCGTACGGCTTAACTCCCGCCAAACTGGGGTGATTTTCCGGCGGATGGTGCTTTCGTCGGGCGCATGCTCGACATCGCGCGCCTCGAACCAAGCGATCATATCGCGGACTAGCTCGGCCTGTGTCGCCGGCACTCCTTGATCGTGAATGCGACGCGTGAGCGCGCCATAGAACGAATCCCAATCGTGGCGCGGCGGCACGCCGGGACCGGCCCGCCGGCGCGCCGTTCCTTCGCCGCTTACTTCAGGCACATGCAACCCGTTGAAAAACCCGTATTGCCGCTCGAAGCGCTCGACTTCGGCGCGCCGAACAAGCACGTCCGCTGCGGTGATGCCGATGCCGTCCATCGGTTCGACGATCCAGCAAAGGCCGCGTTCGCCGGCTTTCAGACGACGGATCACGACGGTCGGGCTCGGCGCGCCATCGCGCCGGAACAGCGGCAGCAGATGCGGCGCTTCCACGTCGGCCAAGCCGGACAGCGTTTCGGGCGGTTCGGTCTTCACCGGCGGCAATGCAATTGAAAGCGCCAGCAATCCATCTGTGGACCAGCCGATCACGTCGAACGGTGTCACGGACCAGCGCGCCGCCAATTCTGTGAGGCAATAGAACGATCGAGGAGGCAGAGACATTTCCGGCATTCCCTAAGCAAATCATCGATGTCCTTGCTGTCGCAGGCGCCGATAGCCGACGCAAAAATCGCCGCGAGCCGACACGGCCAACGTCTCCCGCAGCGCTGGTAGAAGACCCTTCTCTATGTTGTCGAATATGCGTGGCAAATGACTTCCCCCAGCGCCCGACCAAGGCTCACCCAAGACCCGCAACGCGATGTGATCCAGGGCGCGGCCTGCGAGAATCCCAGTGATTCCAAGCCCCTTTCCACAATGCCCGCCAGACGACGTTTGGTCGAGAACGAATTGTGTCCGGGGTGGCCGACGCGCAGTCGTTGCGCCCGCCAATCGGATTTGCGGAGGTATTGCGGAGTTGACACGCGAACGCCCCGAACTCGCGTCCGGGGCGTTTGTTCAACCCATTGTTCGATCAAATGGAATTTGGTTGCGGGGGTAGGATTTGAACCTACGACCTTCAGGTTATGAGCCGGTGCTTTGCAGTATTTTAGAGTATTGATATCACTCGCAAATCACTAAATACTGCGCCTATGTTGTTGCGA
>JAFKKQ010000336.1 GCA_017304505.1 Hyphomicrobiales bacterium
TCGCCTCGGACAGCTTGGTCTTCTGGGCGTCGGACAGGACGTCGGTCATCGGGGTCACGATGAAGCCCGGCGCGACCACGTTGACCGTGATCCCGCGCGAGGCGACTTCCTGCGCGAGCGCCTTGCTCATGCCCACCAGCCCGGCCTTGGCGGCGGCATAGTTGGCCTGGCCGGCATTGCCGGTGGCGCCGACGATCGACGAGATGTTGATGATCCGGCCGGCGCGCCGGCGCAGCATGCCCCGCAACGAGGCGCGGGCCAGGCGGAACGGCGCGGCGAGATCGACGTCGAGCACGGTCGCCCAATCCTCGTCGCGCATGCGCAACGCGAGACCGTCGCGGGTGAGGCCGGCATTGTTGACCAGGATGTGGAGCGGGCCGGCCGCGGCCTCGCAAGGCGCGAGCGTCGAAAACATTGGCAATTAAGGCCGTTTGGCCGCAGGAGCCAGCGTTGCAATTGGGCTCACGGCCGTTATATTCCGCGCACATTTCGGGCGCCGCTGGGGCGGCAGGCGCCGCCGGAACAGCCGCCGCAGCCAGGGGCCTTTTTCATGTTTGTTTCGCCTGCATTCGCACAAGGCGGCTCGTTGTTCGGTGGTGGCAGCGATAACATGCTTGTCTCGTTGCTGCCGTTCATTCTGATTTTCGTGATCATGTACTTCCTGATCCTGCGGCCGCAGCAGAAGCGCCAGAAGCAGCATCAGGAGATGGTCAAGAACGTGCGCCGCGGCGATACGGTGATCACGTCGGGCGGTCTGGTCGGCAAGGTCGTCAAGGTGGTGGATGACGATCAGATCGAGGTGGAAATCAGCGATGGGGTGCGGGTCCGCCAGATGCGCTCGATGGTGGCGGACGTGCGGGCCAAGGGGGAGCCGGTAAAGGAGGAGGGCGCGTCGAGCTGATCGCCATTGCGACTGGCCGGGACCGCTCAAACCGATGCTCTATTTTTCCCGCTGGAAAGCCACTTGGATCCTGCTGACGACGCTGGCCATTTGCGCGCTCGCGATTCCGAATTTCTTTGCGGAATCGACGGTGAATTCGTGGCCGAGGTGGGCGCAGCGGCACCTCGTCCTCGGCCTCGACCTGCAGGGTGGTTCGCACATCCTGCTTGAGGTCGACACCAACGCGGTGCGCAAGGAGAAGGTCGAGACCCTGCGTGACGACGTGCGCCGCGTGGTGCGCGAGAATCGCCTGGGCAGCCCGGCCGCCGTCGTGATCCGCGGCAACACCGTCGAATTCCGCGTGCGCCAGGGCGTCGACCCCCAGCTTGCCCTCACCAAGTTGCGTGAGCTATCGCAGCCGCTCGGCGGGCTCTTGAGCGCCACCGGCCAGCGCTCGGTGGAAGTCGTCGATGCCGGCAACGGCCTCATCCGCCTGACGCCGACCGAAGCCGCGATCACCGAACGCATCCGTCAGTCGGTCGAACAGTCCATCCAGATCGTCGAACGCCGCGTCAACGAACTGGGCACCGTCGAGCCGTCGATCCAGCGTCAAGGCACCGACCGGATTCTGGTCCAGGTGCCGGGCCTGCAGGATCCGTCGCGGCTGAAGGAACTTCTCGGCAAGACCGCGAAGCTGACGTTCCGTCTGGTCGATCAATCGGTGCCGATCGATCAGGCGTTGCAAGGCAACGTGCCCCCCGATTCCGAGCTTCTGAAGGGCACCAAAGCTGAAAACAACCAGCCCTATCTGATCGAAAAACACGTCGTGGTGTCGGGCGAGGATTTGACCGATGCCCAGCCCGGTTTCGACCAGCGCAACGGCGAGCCGATCGTCACCTTCCGCTTCAACAACAACGGTGCGCGACGCTTCGCCCAGGTGACGCAGGAGAACGTCGGCAAGCCGTTCGCCATCGTGCTCGACAACGAGGTGATCTCGGCGCCGGTAATCCGCGAGCCGATTCTTGGTGGTTCGGGTCAGATTTCGGGCAACTTCACGGTGCAGGCGGCCAACGACCTTGCGATCCTGCTGCGCGCCGGTGCTTTGCCGGCGCCGCTGACTATCATCGAGGAGCGTACGGTCGGTCCGGGCCTTGGCCAGGATTCGATCGAGAAAGGCAAGCTCGCGTCTTACGTCGGCTCGATCATGGTCGTCGTTTTCATGTTCGTGACCTACGGCCTGTTTGGCCTGTTCGCCAATATCGCGGTTGCGGCCAACGTCGCCATGATCTTCGGTGTGCTGTCGCTGTTGAATGCGACGCTAACATTGCCCGGCATCGCCGGCATTGTGCTCACGGTCGGCATCGCGGTGGACTCCAACGTGCTGATCTATGAACGCATCCGTGAGGAGGTGCGCGCCGGCCGCAGCCCGGTCACTGCGATCGACGTCGGCTTCTCGCGCGCGCTTGCCACTATTCTGGACTCGAACATCACGACGTTCATCGCGGCCGCTGTGCTGTTCTACATCGGAACCGGCCCGGTGCGCGGCTTTGCCGTCACGCTTGGCGTCGGTATCATCACCACCGTCTTCACCGCATTCGAGCTGACCAGGCTGATCGTGGCGATGTGGGTGCGCTGGTGGCGGCCCAAGACCGTGCCGATCTGACGGACCATCCGAACTTCGCACTGAAAGCGTAGCATGCGCCTTCTTCGTATCGTACCGGACGACACCAAGTTCGATTTCATGCGCTTCCGGCGCATCAGCTTTCCCGTGTCCGCGGTGCTGTCGATCCTGGCGATTTTCCTTTATTTCCATCACGGGCTCAATTTCGGCATCGACTTCGTCGGCGGCACGCTGATGGAGGTGCAGTCCAAGAGCGGGCCCGCGAATCTTGCCCAGATGCGCGCGACGCTCAACAGCCTGGAGCTGGGCGATGTGCAACTTCAGCAGTTCGGTGCGCCGACCGACGTGCTGCTCCGTCTGGCGCAGCAGCCGGGCGGTGACGCTGCGCAGCAGGTTGCCGTCGCCAAGGTTCGTCATGCCCTGGGCGACTCGGTCGAGTACCGCCGGGTCGAGGTGGTCGGTCCGCGCGTATCCACCGAACTGCTGGCGATGGGCACGCTCGGGCTGGTGATGGCCATCCTGGGCATCCTGATTTATTTGTGGTTCCGCTTCGAGTGGCAGTTCGCGCTCGGCGCCATGATCGCCAACGTGCACGATCTGGTGCTGACGATCGGATTTATGTCGATCACGCAGATCGACTTCGATTTGACCAGCATTGCCGCGCTTCTGACCATTCTCGGCTATTCGCTGAACGATACGGTGGTGATCTACGACCGGATTCGCGAAATGCTGCGTCGCTATAAGCGGATGACGACGGCGGAATTGCTCAATATATCGGTCAACTCCACGCTGTCGCGTTCGGTCATCACCCACGTCACCGTCACGCTCGCACTGTTGTCGCTGTTGCTGTTCGGCGGCAAGGCGATCCACAGCTTCACGGCGACCATGATGTTCGGCGTGGTGCTGGTCGGCACCTACACCTCGATCTTCATCGCCGCTCCGATCCTGATCTATCTCGGCGTCAGTACGTCTCGGAACGCTCCAAAAGACGAGCCGAAAGACAATCTGAAAGAAAAAAGGTGACCATGAACGCGGCCGCCGATAACCGGCCGCATCTGCCGCGTCCCGTTGCCATCGACGGTTACGGCAAGGGCGGTTTCCGTTTCGGCGACATGTCGCATCGCGGCTCGCTGCTTTGTCTGCCGAGCGGGGTCTGGGCCTGGCCGGTGGTGCGGCCCTCAGACATCAATGAGGCGGCCCTCGCGCAGGTGTTTGCCGAAGCCTCCGAGATCGGGTTGTTCCTGCTGGGGACAGGCGGCGATCGCTGGGTGATGCCCGAAGCGCTGCAAGACCGTTTTCGCGCGCGGAAGATCAACCTGGAGATTGCGCGCACCGGTTCGGCGGTCAGCACCTACAATATTCTTCTCGGCGAGGGCCGGCGGGTCGCCGCCGGCCTGATCGCAGTCGAATGACGGCAGGCTGGTTTGGTTCATGCCGGACGCTTTCGATTATTGCGAGGACCTGGTGCGCGGCGGCGACAAGGACCGCTTCCTCGCCACGCTGTTCGCGCCGCAAAAGTACCGCCGCGCGCTTTACGCGCTCTATGCCTTCAATTTCGAGGTGGCCCGCACGCGCGAACAGGCGCGTGAGCCGATGCCGGGCGAGATTCGGCTGCAATGGTGGCGCGACGTGCTGGATGGCCTCGCGCGCGGGGAGGTCGAGGCCAACCCGGTCGCAGCCGTCTTGCGCGACGTGGTGATCCGCTATCGGCTGCCGCCGCGCATCCTCGCGGATTTGATCGAGGCGCGGTCCTTCGACCTCTACGACGATCCGATGGCGAGTGTTGCGGCACTCGAGGGCTATGCTGTGAAGACCTCATCGGCCCTGATCGATCTTGCGGCGCGTGTCCTCTGCGACGGCCGCGATCCCGACGTTTCCGATCTCACAAGCCATGCCGGCGCCGCTTACGCCATCGCCGGGCTGCTTCGGGCGTTGCCGATACACGCTTCACGCGGCCAGCTTTATCTGCCGGTCGATTTGATGAGGCGCTATGGTGCGCAAGAAGCGGATGTCTTCGCCGGCAAGGCGACCGCCGAACTGCGAGCAGTGCTGGCCGAGTTGCGGTTGCGGGCGCGTCAACATCTCGATGCCGCGCGCGAGCGGCTTGTTACCGCGCCTGTCGAGATCAGGCCTGCGCTGTTGCCGGTGGCGCTGGTGCGGCCGGTGCTGGAACGCATGGAGCGTCGCGGCTATGAGCCGTTCGCGCCGGCCGACATGCCGCAATGGCGCCGGCAGTGGGCGCTCTGGCGCGCGGCGCGCTCGGGACTTCGCAAGACGTTCTGACGTTACTCTGCGGCGACGCGCACCGTGCCGGTCCAATGGTCGAGGTCGGCGAGCGCGCGGGCACACAGGGCGCGTTTCTTCGCGACGGTCTTGGCGGGGCCGCGCAGGCGCGTGCCGTCCGCCGCTTTGGTTGGTACGCTGGCAAGCGGCGGGAACAGGCCGAAGTTGACGTTCATGGGCTGGTAGGAGCGGGGTCCGGCGTCGATGGTATCGACGTGATCGCCGGTGATATAGGCGAGCAGTGCGCCGTGCGCGGTCGTCGCAGGCGGCGGCGACAGCGTCTCGCCGCGGCGCTCGGCGGCGGCGAAGCGCCCGGCCATCAGCCCGACGGCGGCCGATTCCACATAGCCTTCGCAGCCGGTGATCTGGCCGGCGAAACGCAGCCGCGGCATGGCCTTCAGCCGCAGCGTCCCGTCCAGGAGCTTTGGCGAATTGAGGAAGGTGTTGCGGTGCAGCCCGCCGAGACGGGCAAACTCTGCGCGTTCGAGGCCGGGGATGGTGCGGAAGATGCGCGTCTGCTCGCCATGCTTCAGCTTGGTCTGGAAGCCGACCATGTTGAACAGCGTGCCGAGCTTGTTGTCCTGGCGGAGCTGGACAATGGCGTAGGCCTTGGTCTGCGGGTCGTGCGGATTGGTCAGCCCAAACGGCTTCATTGGGCCGTGCCGCAGCGTCTCCGTCCCGCGCTCGGCCATCACCTCGATCGGCAGGCAGCCGTCGAAATACGGCGTGGTCTTTTCCCAGTCGTGGAAGGAGGTCTTTTCGCCCGCGAGAAGCGCGGCGACGAATGCCTCATACTGCGCCCGATCCATCGGACAGTTGATGTAGTCGGCACCCGATCCGCCAGGGCCGGCCTTGTCGTAGCGCGACTGGAACCAGGCCACGTCCATGTCGATGGAATCGCGATGCACGATCGGCGCGATGGCGTCGAAGAAGGCGAGCGAGTTCTCGCCGGTCAGCGAGCCGACGGCCTGGGCGAGCGCGGGCGAGGTCAGCGGGCCGGTTGCTACGATCACGCTGTTCCAGTCGGCCGGCGGCAACGCGACCTCTCCACGCGCAATCTCGATCAGGGGATGCGCGGCCAGGGCGCTGGTGATCGCCGCCGAGAAACCGTCGCGGTCCACCGCGAGCGCGCCGCCCGCCGGCACCTGGTTGGCGTCGGCCGCGCGCATGACCAGGGAGCCGAGCCGGCGCATTTCCTCATGCAGCAGGCCCACAGCGTTGGTTTCATGGTCATCGGAGCGCAGTGAATTGGAGCAGACGAGTTCCGCCAGCCCGTCGGTGCGATGCGCCTCAGTCAACCGGGCGGGGCGCATCTCGTGCAGCACCACGGGCACGCCCGCGGCCGCGATCTGCCATGCGGCCTCCGAGCCGGCGAGTCCGCCGCCGACGATATGGATCGCCTGCAGGCGCTGTGAAGTCGTACCCTGGGACGTCATTGCGCCTAACTAGGCCGCCCGTTCCGGCACGGCAATGGGCTGGCCCCGAAGGCGAAGGGTGAGAATCACCCCAGACAAACGAAAGCGCCCGCCGGAGGAGTGCGGGCGCTGTCAGTCTTGCCTTGGCCGGATAGCCTGGCCCTGAGGGGGCCCGGCCGGAACCTTAGTGCTCGGAGCTTTCCCAGGCCACGCGCGGGATGTCACCGCGGCTGATGCCGATGTCGGCAAGCTCACGATCGCCAAGCTGGTTCAGCTCGCGAAGGTTCTCGTTATAACGCCGCCACTGATGGAACACGGCAACCAGATGAGTCAGGAACATTGTCGTCAACCCTTTGTGCGCAGGGAAGAATCCCCTGTCGTGATGACCGGTACATAGGACTTTTATGGTGCGTTGCAATAGTCTAATTGTTGCGCCGCAGCAATGCGTCTAACGCATAGCGGAAAGTAACCAGGGATTAACGTTTCTACGATGGGCGGCTTTTTATGCTTTTTGTTTACAGCATTGCTGGCCGCGGGGAACTTTGATCCGCAAGGTGCGCCTAATCGTACCGCATGCCGGATTCCGCGACGATCGCCTTCCAGCGCCCCGCTTCCTTGCGGATGAAGGCCGCGAACTCTGCCGGAGTCGTGGTCGCGGGGTAGAGCCCGGAGGCATCCGCCTTGGCCTTCACGGCGGGGTCCGCAAGTGCCTTTGCGACCTGTTGCTGGAGCTTGCTCACGATGGCCGGTGATGTGCCCTTGGGTGCGACCAAGCCAAGCCAGACGGTGATTTGATCGAGGCCGGGCAGCGCCGATTGAATAACCGGGGCTGCGGGGGCGGGCGGGAATGGCCGGTCGTCGAACTTGGCCAGCACGCGGATTTGGCCGCTTTCGATGAGCGAAGCTGCCGCAGATGGGCCGTCGAATGCGAAGTCCACGCTTTTCGTCAGCAGGCCGTGAGTGACTTCGGCGCTGCCATTATAGGGCAGGAGAACGGTACTCACCCCGGCGGTCTTGTTAAAAAGGAAACCGGTGAGTTTGGTGGTGATGGTGCCGGCGCCGAAGTTGAGTTTGCCCGGCTGGTTCTTCGCCTTGCCGATCAGATCCTGCAGCGTCTTCGTGTCGCTTGCTGCATTGACCATGAGAAGCTGCATGGTCTTGGCGACGAGCGTCACCGGCGCGAAATCGTTGATCGGGTCGTAAGGCGGTGTGCGGTAGAGGTACTGGTTCATGGTGAGCGTGGAATCGATTGCCATGAGCAGCGTGTAGCCGTCAGGCGCCGCCTTGGCGACGATCTGCGCACCGATGACGGTGTTGGCCCCGGGGCGGTTCTCGATGACGACTGGCTGATGCCAGTCTTCGCTCATCTTTTGGCCGATCAGGCGCGCCAGCACGTCGGAAGGCCCGCCGGCTGGAAACGGCACGATGATGCGGATGGCGCGGCTGGGAAAGTTGGCGGCATCCTTCCCGGCTTGCGCGCGCGCGTTCTGTGTTGTGGCTGGGCCAAGCGTGAGAGCGGAGAAAGCTGCGAGCGCGAACAGGATTCGAGATAGGGCCATGAACGTCCTCCGATATCGATGCCAACGTGAAAAGATGGTCTCAATCGAACCGGATGCCCGTTTCCTTGAGCACCGGCTCCCAGCGCGCGGCTTCCCGGCGAATAAAGGCGCGGAACTCGTCCGGAGAACTGGGGATAGGGAAGGCTCCGATCTGCTCGGATTTTTTACGCATCGCCGGGTCGGATAGAATCTGCACGACCTTGCGCTGGATCTTGTCGATGATCGGCCTGGGTGTGCCCTTTGGCGCAACGAGTCCGAGCCAGACCGACATATCTTCGAGATCGGGGAGGCCGGCGGCATCGGCGAGCGTGGGGATGTTCGCCATAGAGGCCGGTGCATTGCGGTCGAGCTTGGCCAACGCCAGCACCTTGCCGCTTTCGATCAGCGGATGCACCGTCGCGTTGGCGCCGTAGATGATCTGAACGCTGCCGGTCAGCAAGCCGTTGACGGTCGCAGGCGTGCCCTTGAAGGGCACATAGACGATGTTGAGGCCCGCCGCCTTGTGGAAGCGGTAGCCCATCAACTGCGCGGTGATCGTGCCGGCGCCGTAGTTGAGCTTGCCGGGCGCGGCTTTCGCCTTCGCAATCAGGTCCTTCAGGGTCTTTGGGCCCTCTGCCGCTGATACCGCGAGCACCGACACGGTCTTGGTCGTGGTGGTGATCGGCTCGAAATCGTTGATCGGGTCGTAGGGCAGCGATTTGTAGAGATACTGGTTCATCACCAGCGTGGAATCGATCGCCATCAGCAGCGTGTAGCCGTCGGGTTCGGCCTTGGCGACGGCCTGCGCGGCGATCACCGTGTTGCCGCCGGGCCGGTTGTCGATGATGACCGGCTGGCCCCAATCCTCATTCATCCGCTGGGCCAGGAGCCGTGCCACGACATCGGACGGTCCGCCGGCAGGGAAGGGCACGACAATATGGATCGCGCGGTTGGGAAATGAACCGGCCGCGCCGTTCGTGCCCTGCGCCAGGGCTGGCGCGCCCAACAACGCGAGCAGGGCTCCGACCATTGTCACCATCGTCAGACGCATGGCGTTTCTCTCCTTGGCGTTTCTGCGGTGCTGTGCGATCCGCGCGGCTCTTGACGGGCGATGTGGGGGACGTGCTGCCGCGAAGGCGTAGGCATGAGGCATGTCCGTGCTCCCACCGCTATCTCTTGGCCGCCATCAAGCCTAGTCTTTGCCTTGTTCGCACCACAAGTAGGCTTCGCCGATCGTTTCCAAGGAATGCGGTTCGATGCCGGAACTCCCGATCATTCCCCTTGTCGATGTCCGTGAGGGCGGGTCCTTGCGGCATGCCCGCGAAAGCCAGTTGCAGGCGCGCGGGTTGCGCGATGCGTGCGTCGCCTGGTTTCCCGCCGTTGCCCGGCCGCTGGTGCCGTTGTTCGACACCGTTGCGCGGCGCTGGCTTGTGCGTTCGCAGTCGCCTTATGTTGGGGAGGTGAGTGCCATCGCCACGCTGTTGGGCTTTCCCGGCATCTGGTTCCTCAACGGGTCGTACCAGTGGTCCTGCACGGCGCTGGCGCGCGAGGAAGGCGACGCGCCGTGGCTTGCGCGCACGCTCGACTGGCCGTTTCCCGGCCTCGGCCGGTTCGTTGAACTGGCTCATATGCGCGGGCCGGCGGGCGAGTTCATCAACGTCACATGGCCGGGCTATGTCGGGGTTCTGACCGCATGCGCGCCGGGGCGCTTTGCCGCCGCGCTCAACCAGGCGCCGATGCGTCGCCGCACCCACGGCCGGCTGTTGCGGATTTACGATCTCGCCGCCAATGCGGTGACGACGTTGCTGTGTTCACGCGCCATTCCGCCGGACCAATTGTTGCGGCGTGTCTTCGAAGTGGCGCACAGTTATGACGACGCGCGGCGCATGCTCGAGACCACGCCCGTGGCGCGGCCGGTGATCTACACGTTCGCCGGCTGCGGCCCCGGCGAGCGCTGCGTGATCGAGCGGACCGAAACCGGTCACAACACCCGCAGCGACGACTATGGCGCGGCGAACGACTGGCTCGACAGCACACCGCAGTGGGAAGGCCGCATCGGCGCCAGCAAGGTTCTGACTGCTTCGTTCGAGGAGGCCGCTGCGGCCAGCCACGCCCGGCGCGAGGGGTTGGCCGGCTGGCGGGGCTCGTTTGTCCGGGACAGTTTTGG
>JAFKKQ010000337.1:0-1983 GCA_017304505.1 Hyphomicrobiales bacterium
GTTAATCTGAAACCGTTACGAAGCCGAGATCAACCCAGCTTCAGTGCAGAACGGCGACGTCCCCGATCCGCAGTCGTTCGATCTCGTCCTTGACCAGCAACTTGCGACGCTTCAATTCCGCGATTCTGAGATCGTCAGTCGATGGATGCGTTATTGCGTCGGCGATCTCGTCTTCGAGGGCCTGATGCTTCCGCTCAAGTTCCGCAAGATGCGCTTGGATGGCCATGTGCAGCTGCTCCCAAGAAAGTTCAGCAAACACCCCTGACTCGCTCACTGTGCCATGAGGTCCCCAGCAAGTCGATTATCCACCCTTGTGCAATGCAGTAAACCCCGCCCTTCGCAGCACCGGCGGCCAAGCCGCCCTTGAGAAACACCAGGCAACTTCCTACCTCCAAAAAAGCACGCCAAGCGCTTGGATCGGCACCGGGTTCATTCGGAACAAATCGAAAAAAGAATGAGCATTCAGGAGTTTGTGGTAGTAACAGGGGCTGTCCCTGCGACCGGAGATACGGTGGCGCCGGTCATTTATACGCCCGACACCGTTCATGCGCCTGACTCAGCGGCAGTCATGAAGCGAGAGGATGAAGGCGAGTTGAAGGCGCAATTGGCGCAACTGCGCCAGGAGCATCGCGATCTCGACACGGCCATCGAAGCTCTGCACAACTCGCCCGGAGCCGACCTGCTGCAAGTGCAGCGGCTGAAGAAGCGCAAGCTGCAACTGCGCGACCAGATCATCCAGGTCGAAGACCAGCTTACGCCGGACATCATCGCCTGACCGGTGGCCGCCGGCCGCAGACAGAGCAACCGGCGGCGCACCGGCCAGCTTCAACTTTTGACAGCAGAGAATTGACGCCGGGGCCCTGACGCCCGAAAACCATGCGGCGCTTGCTTGCGCTGCAGCGATGACCGGCCGACTTATCCACAGCCGCTACACGACAACCCAAGGGATGTGACGAGGGGACATGACATGGGCACCCAGTTGGACAGCGGCCCGGATGGCCCGCGATTCTTCGATCCCCAATCGGCATTGACAGTCGGCGAGATCGCCGCGTTGACCGGCGCGGAACCTCGGGCGGGGACCGGTCTCGACCACTGCATCCGCAACGTCGCGCCGATCGACCTCGCCGGCCCTGACGACCGCCGAAAGCACCGGCGGGTCTCAATGTGCTGTGCCTCCGCGAACCCGATAAAGCCTTCGTCGCGGTGACGCGCGAATTCTACCGCTCCTCGCTCCGTCCCAGTTCGCCCTACGGCGGCAGCGGCGTGGCGCCAGGCGCTGCGGTACACCCCACGGCACAACTGGCGGAAGGCGTCACCGTCGATCCCGGCGCGGTGGTCGGCGCAGGCGCCGTGATCGGCGCCGGCACGATCGTCAGCGCCAACGCAGTAGTCGGCGCGGGGGTGAAGGTCGGGCGCGACTGCACCATCGGGCCGAACAGCTCGGTGACGCATTCGATTTTGGGTGATCGGGTCGTCATCCACCCCGGCTGCCATATCGGGCAGGACGGCTTCGGCTACGTTCCGACCCAAGAGGGGCACATCAAGGTGCCGCAGATCGGTCGCGTCATCCTGGGAGATGATGTGGAGATCGGCGCCGGCACCAGCATCGACCGCGGCGGCATCCGCGACACCGTCATCGGAGCCGGAACCAAGATCGACAACCTGGTTCAGATCGGACACAACGTCGTCATCGGCAAAAACTGCATCATTGTTGCGCAATCCGGCCTCTCCGGCAGCGTCACGCTGGAAGACAACGTGGTGCTCGCGGCCCGTGTCGGCATCATCCCGCACATCAGAATTGGCAAGGGGGCCCAGCTCGCCGCCCGCTCGACCGTGATCCGCGACGTGCCGGCCGGGGAGCATTGGGGGGGCTTCCCCAACGCCAAACCGCTCAAGGCGTTTTTCCGCGAAATGGTCGTCCTGGAGCGGCTGGCCACGCCCGATGCCAAGAGGATTATCGACCGCGCGGTGGACCAGGAATGA
>JAFKKQ010000337.1:2008-11869 GCA_017304505.1 Hyphomicrobiales bacterium
GCCTCTCGTGCATCCGACAACCAGACTGCGATCTCAGAAGGAACGATGCGTGCAGGTTCTTGTCCGTGACAATAACGTCGACCAGGCCCTCAAGGCGCTGAAGAAGAAGATGCAGCGCGAGGGCATTTTCCGCGAGATGAAGCTCCGCGGACATTACGAAAAGCCGTCCGAAAAGAAGGCACGCGAAAAGGCGGAGGCGGTTCGCCGCGCCCGCAAGCTGGCCCGCAAGCGCGCCCAGCGCGAAGGCCTGATCCCGATGAAGCCGAAGGTCGTGCCGGGTGGACCGGCTGGCCGCGGCGGTCCGGGTCGCGGCGGTCCGGCCCGCAGCTTCGGCGGCGGAGCGGGTGGCGGCTTTGGCGCCGGCGGCGGTTTCGGACGCTAACACCTCCCTCAGGCTTTCTCAGTTGACGGCGCGGGCGGCCGAGGACGCGGCCCGCGCTACGGTTTTTCAGGCGGCGGCGTTACCGTCGAATGTTCGCCGCAATGCTTGTTGAACAAGTATAGGCGACCGGGCGAATGGCCCGACTCGCATAACGTGGCGGCCCGCACGGCTGGATCTAAGACGAAAACGATGACACAGCGCCTTCCCAGCGCAAGACCGACAGGGCCGGCCGGCAAGCGGCTTGCGCGGGTCATCGTGCTGGCCGCGGCGGCGGCGCTCGCCGGTTGCGGCACGATCGGCAGTGTAACCGGCGTCACCCAGACATCGGAAGCCGACGAAAACCAATACGCCGCGTCGCCAACCAACATCGCCTCGCTCACCAGCGTCGTCCAGCGCAACCCCACCGATCCGCAGGCCTACAACATGCGCGGCTCGGTGTTCGGCCAAGCCGGCCGCAACGCGGAGGCGCTGGCCGATTTCGACAAGGCGATCAGCCTCGATCCAAACTACGCTCAGGCTTACGCGAACCGCGGCCTGATCCAGCGCAAGACCGGCCACCTCGACATGGCGCTGGCCGATTTCAACAAGGCGGTCAGCCTCGATCCGAATTACGCCCCGGGCTATCTCGGCCGCGGCATCGTCTATCGGTTGAAGAAACAGCCGCTGCAGGCATTCGAAGATTTCAACAAGGCCATCGGCATCCGCCCCGACAACGCCGAAGCCTATTACAATCGCGGCCTACTCTATCAGAGCCAGAAGCAGCACCAGTTCGCGATCGACGATTTCACCACCGCCATCGGACTAACGCAGAACCAAGCCGAACCCTATATCGCGCGCGGCTTGAGCTACATGGCCGTCAACGATTTCAAGGCGGCGGCTGCCGACCTCGACGATGCCGTATCGGCCGAACCGCAAAACCTGCGGGCGTGGACCACCCGCGCCTTCGCCTACGAGCGGCTGGGTGACAAGGAGAAGGCGGCCGGCTCCTACGCCCGTGCCCTCAACATCAACAAGGACTACGAGCCGGCCAAACAAGGCTTCGCCCGCATCGGCGGCCGGATGGGCCAGTCCTACCAGACGTTCTGATCGCTTCCGGCAAACCGCCGCGTTCCAAGCTTTACGGCCGCCCTTCCTTCAAGGCGTTTCCATCAGAAACGCGCGCACCGCATCCCACGCGCCGTAATCGTCGAGATCGGCATGGCTGCCGCCGTCGAACCGCACAAACCGCTTGGGCTCATGGGCCAGCGTAAACAGCCGTTCGCCGAACGCGATGGGAATCGTCGTGTCGCGCGTGCCATGCATGATCAGCAACGGCGCGGTGACCTTGCCGATGCGCAGGTCGGAGCGGAACGTGTCTTTCATCAACGCCCGTACCGGAAGAAACCAGTAGACATCCGCGCCGATATCGACCGCTGAGGTGAACGGCGCTTCGAGAACCAGCCGACCAACGCGATGCGTCGCAGCGAGTGCGACCGCAACGCCGGTGCCAAGCGACTCGCCCCAGACCGCGATCCGTTCCGCCGGGTCATGCGCCGTGGCAAAGCCGTAGGCCGCTTCGGCATCGGCGATCAAACCCGCCTCCGTCGGCGAGCCGGTCGAGCCGCCGTAGCCGCGATAACTCAACGCGACGAGGCCAAAGCCGTCGGCGACGAGCGCATGGAATCGATCCGCGCGATAGCGCAGCGCACCGGCATTGCCGGGGAAATACAGGATCACCGGGCGATCCTGCTTCGGTGGCACATGCCAGACGATCACCGTCTTGCCATCGGCGGTGTCGAGCGTCAGTTCCTGCGCATCAGACAGGCCGGCCGCGGCCGGCGATGTGCGCAACCGCTCGGGGTGGTACATCAGCGCGCGCTGCTGGACGTACATCAGCGCGACGAAGCCGCCGAACGTCAAGACAACGACGATGAACCATTTCAGCAAAAGCACTTCGCCACCGATTGGCGCCGTCACTGACGCTCGCGCAAGCGCCGAACGACTACATTGCCTTGACGATGGTTTCGGCCATCTTCTTGGCGTCACCCAGCAGCATCATCGTGTTGTCACGATAGAACAGCGGGTTGTCGATGCCGGCATAGCCCGATGCGAGCGAGCGCTTGACGAACATCACGGTGCCGGCCTTCCACACCTGCAACACGGGCATGCCGTAGATCGGCGACGACTTGTCCTCTTCCGCCGCCGGATTGGTGACATCGTTGGCCCCGATCACGAAGGCGATGTCCGCCTGGGCAAATTCGGAGTTGATGTCTTCCAGCTCGAACACTTCATCGTAGGGAACGTTGGCCTCGGCCAGCAGCACGTTCATATGGCCGGGCATCCGCCCCGCGACCGGATGGATGGCGTACTTGACCTCGACGCCTTCCTTCTTGAGACGATCCGCCATCTCGCGCAGCGCATGCTGAGCCTGCGCCACCGCCATGCCGTAGCCCGGCACGATGATGACCTTGGAGGCGTTCTTCATGATGTAGGCGGCGTCCTCGGCCGAGCCGATCTTGACCGGGCGCTGCTCGGCCGTCCCGCCGCCGGCGGCCACCTCGCCGCCGAAGCCGCCGAGGATGACGGAAATGAAGCTGCGGTTCATGCCCTTGCACATGATGTAGGACAGAATCGCGCCTGACGAACCGACCAGCGCTCCGGTGATGATGAGCGCGGAGTTTCCGAGCGTGAAGCCGATACCGGCCGCCGCCCACCCGGAATACGAGTTGAGCATCGAGATCACGACCGGCATGTCGGCGCCGCCGATCGGAATGATGATGAGCACACCGAACACAAAGGCGATGCCGGCGATCAGCCAGAAGTCCATCTGGCTCTGCGACACCACCAGGCCGTAAATGAAGAAGATCAGCGCCGCCGCGAGCACGAGGTTGATGATATGGCGCAGCGGCAGGATGATCGGCGCGCCGCTCATGCGGCCCGACAGCTTGAGGAAGGCGATCACCGAGCCGGTGAAGGTGATGGCGCCGATGGCGACGCCGATCGACATTTCGATCAGGCTCTGTGTGTGGATGTGCCCGTGGGTGCCGATGCCGAAGGCGGTCGGCGCGTAGAACGCGCCCGCAGCGACCAGCACCGCGGCCATGCCGACCAGCGAGTGGAACGCGGCCACCAGTTCCGGCATCGAGGTCATCGGCACACGGCGCGCGATCACCGCGCCGATACCGCCGCCGAGCACGATGCCGGCCACCACCAGGATCCAGGCGCCAAGCCCTTGCGGCGGATGCGAGGCCAGCGTGGTGCCGATGGCGATGACCATGCCGATCATGCCGAACAGGTTGCCCCGGCGGCTCGACTCGGGGCTCGACAGCCCGCGCAGCGCCAGAATGAACAGCACGCCAGCGACAAGGTAGAGCAGCGCGGAAATGTTGGCGGTCATGGTTTTGCCCCGACGGCGTGTCCGAAATGAATAAACGTGAGAATACAGGCGCTACTTTTTCTTCTTCTGGTACATCGCCAGCATCCGCTGCGTGACCAGGAAGCCACCGAAGATATTGATGGAAGCAAACACCAGCGCGACAAAGCCGAGCGCACGCGCCCAGATGCGCCCCTGATCGTCGGCCAGTAGCTCCACGCCGACCGCGAGCAGCGCGCCGACGACGATCACCGAGGAGATGGCATTGGTCACCGACATCAGCGGCGTGTGCAGCGCCGGCGTCACCGACCAGACCACGTAATAGCCGACGAACACGGCCAGCACGAAAATCGACAACCGAAACACGAACGGGTCGACGGCATCGAAAGCTGTTCCAGTCATGACCTTCTCCCTCGTTCAGTCACGTCTTGCGCTGCTGTCACGTCCGCGAAGGCGGGCATCCCGTCGCCGCGCGACCTTCATCGGCGCATCGTGGATACGGGATCGCCCAGCCAGGCCGGGCGATGACGCCAAGAATTTGAAGCCGCCGGTGCTCATCTCGGTCACGCCGCGCTCTTGGGTGCGAAGTTCGGATGCACGATGGCGCCGTCGCGGGTGAGCGCCACGGCCTTCACGATCTCGTCGTCCCAATTGACCGCGATCTTCTTTTCTTTCTTGTCGATCAGGATTTCGAGGAAGGTCAGCAGGTTCTTGGCGTAAAGCCCCGAAGCCGACGCCGCGAGCCGGCCGGCGACGTTGGTGTAGCCCACAATCTTGATGCCGCCGACGTTGGCCACCTTGCCGGCCTCAGCACCCTCGACGTTGCCGCCGCGCTCGACGGCGAGATCGACCAGCACCGAGCCGGGCCTCATCGAAGCGACCATCTCCTTCGACACCAGGCGCGGCGCAGGACGCCCGGGAATGAGCGCCGTGGTGATGACCACGTCCTGCTTCTTGATGTGCTCGGCGACCAGCGCGGCCTGCTTGGCCTGGTACTCCTTCGACATTTCCTTGGCGTAACCGCCTGCGGTCTGCGCGTTCTTGAATTCCTCATCCTCGACGGCAAGGAATTTGGCGCCAAGGCTCTCCACCTGCTCCTTCGTCGCCGGCCGCACATCCGTGGCCGTGACCACGGCGCCGAGCCGGCGAGCGGTGGCAATCGCCTGCAGCCCCGCAACGCCGACGCCCATGATGAACACACGCGCCGCCGGCACGGTGCCGGCCGCCGTCATCATCATTGGGAACGCGCGGCCATATTCGGCGGAAGCATCGATCACCGCGCGATAACCGGCGAGGTTCGCCTGGCTGGAGAGCACGTCCATCGACTGCGCGCGGGTGATGCGTGGCATCAATTCCATCGCGAAGGCGGTCACGCGCACGTCCGCCAGCGCCTTGAGCGCGGCCTCGTTGCCGTAAGGATCCATGATGGCGATAACGAGCGCACCCGGCTTGCAGCCCTTCAGCGAGGCGGGGTCCGGCCGGCGCACCCGCAGGACGATGTCGGCGCCGCTGACGGCATCCTTGGCAACCGCCGCGCCGGCAGCCTCATAATCGGCATCCAGGATACCCGAGCCAATTCCGGCGCCGGGCTCGATCGCCACCTCGGCGCCGAGCCCGATCATTTTCTTGACGGTCTCCGGCGTCGCGGCGACGCGCGGCTCGGCCGGGTCCGTCTCTGCACCAATCGCAATTTTCATGAAGCCTCCCACAGCCGGCCGCTCTCGAGGCGGGCGGGGCGGCCCGCGAGGTGGCGAACCGGTCGCTCAGACCAGGAAATACGCCATCGACGCTAAAATGACGACGGCAATACCGACAACCCATTTCAGCAGCGTCAGAAAACCCACATAGGTCCGCTCATGCGCGGCATAGTCGTTGCCATCGGCGGTTGCGTATTCAGGGGTGCCATGCTCGGCCATCACGCGATCCTCTCAGTGTCTCAATCCAAGCGCGATCCGTTCCCAACGCCATTTCATTCGTTTCTGGATCACGCTCCAGCCGACCGGTGGAGCCTCGTCCGGCAGCCTGAACCAGGCGCCAACGACGCAACCGGAGACGTTAGGCTTTAGCGGAAACGTCAGGGGCGGGCAATGCCCGCGCCCTCGCGACCGAGGGAAGGCTCCCCTAGAACAGCTCAACCCAAACCGCTCGACCTAAACCGTTCGACAAGAGCCGTTCGACAAAGACCGCTCTACCGGCATTCGGACCGCGTCGCGGTCTTGGTTACGGCGGCCAGATCGTCTTCATGGCCACGCACGATATCGGCGATCATGGTGCCGACCTTGGGATCCTTGGCGCAGCCGGATTGCTTGAGCGCCGCAAGTTGGTCTTCGAGTCGCGGCTTGAGCTGACGGGCGATGCGGCACTCCTCCTTGACCACGCGGGGGCCGGCGCCACGCTGCTGGGCTTGTCTTGCGACTCGATTGAAGCGCGTGGTCAGCCTCTCGGTGTCCCTCGACATGAGTTTGCTGACATCTTCGGCGCAGCCCGCGCGCGCGCCATGAGGCATCAACACCACCATCGTCAAAACAAGACAGCAAAGAAGCCGAACCAGCATCAAGTATTCTCCGTCAAAGACGATCGTAGCGGCAGACCGAGCGGAATTGCGGCAGCGGAACCCAGCGCGTCGAACCGGAGTCGTCTGCCCCATTAACCGGATACCGACCGGATGTCCAACACCGCGGCCGCGCTGCGGACCGCGACCCGCCGTCGCGGTGGACAGTGCTCAGGCATTTATCCGGTGGCAACGAGACCGGCGCGCTTGAGCGCCGCCGCTTGCCGATCCGCCACGTTTTTCATCGAAAAAAGCTCCATCGCCTCTTCAAACAGGCGATGAAAGTTCAGCTCGGCTCGCAGATGCAGGAACACGCCGCCGAGACCGACCGCAGCACGATCCATCAACACAAATTCGCGAGGCACCGTCACCGGACCTTTCTCGCGCAATGCTTTCTGCACCTCGAAAGCCTGGCGGCGGCCGTATTCGCCGGGCTTTACGCCGTCGGCGATGCTGCGCACGCGATCGTCCATCAGCGGGCCATAGATGAAGCGCGCCCAGATGTTGAGGATGTCGATCAATTCGCGCGTGAGATTACGGAAGCCCCAGGTCTCGTAGGCATGGACGACCCGCGCATCGTCGCCGTGGCGCAAGCCGTTGTAGAGATCGACAACGCCGCCGACGAATGACGGCGGAAAGATCCTGATGCAGCCATAGTCCAGGAGGTTGATACCGGCAGGACGGCCCTTCTCGGCAAACACCGAATAGTTGCCGAGATGCGGATCGCCGTGGATCAGTCCGAAGCGGATGAACGGCAGCCACCACGCGGTGAACATCGCAGTTGCGAGCCGGTTGCGCACAGCAAGCGTTTCGTCCTTATGCTCCAGCATCCGGCTGCCTTCGAGCCAATCGAGCGTCAGGAGCCGGCCGGTGGAGAGCGCGGGCACCACACGCGGTACGCAGATGGAATTGTCGCCGCCCAGAACGTCGCGATAGAGCGCGACATGCTTGGCCTCGCGCCGATAATCCAACTCCTCACGCACCCGCGCGCCGATTTCCTTGACGATCTCGCGCGTGTCGATGGCGGGATCGAACCGGCGGCGGATCGCGAACAGCAGACCAAGCTGGCGCAGATCGGCCTCGACCGCCGACTGCATGTCGGCGTACTGCAGCTTGCAGGCCAGTTCGTCGCCTTCCAGCGAGCGGGCGCGATGCACCTGCCCCAGCGACGCGGCGGCTGCCGGACGGTGCTCGAAGCTTGCGAATTTTTTCTGCCAGTCCGGGCCAAGCTCGGCCTGCATGCGGCGCTTGACGAAGGGCCAGCCCATCGGCGGCGCCTGGCTCTGCAACTTGGTCAGCTCGGTGATGTATTCCGGCGGGAGCGCCTCGGGGATGGTGGCGAGGAGCTGCGCCACCTTCATGATCGGGCCCTTCAATCCGCCCAGAGCGGCGGCGAGATCGGCGGCGTTGCGGGCGCGGTCAAGATCGACACCGAGAAACCGGGCGCCGGCCATTTTCGCGGCCACCCCACCGACATTGGCGCCGACGCGGGCATAGCGCGCGGCGCGGGCGGTGAAACGATTCTTTTCGCGATCGGGTGTTCGCGGCGGCATGGCCAACAGGTAGGCTGGATCGTCGCGAAAAGCGAGATGCGACGTTACGGCCAGGCTCCACTTGAGGTGCGACCATAGATTTGCCGTGTACGCCGCCGACATCCGGGCGATTGCAACAGGAGCCCCATCATGCGGAGCGTGTTTTCAGCCATTCTTGTGTTGATCGTGTCCGGCGGCATCGCCGCGGCCCAGCCGGCAGACCGCAGCGAGCCCCAGATCACCGTTCACGGTCAGGGCGAGGTTCATGTGCCACCCGACCACGCCAAGTTGACCGTCGCCGTCGTCACCAAGGCGTCCAGCCTTGACGCGGCCACCGCCGCACACCGCGACCGCGCACAACGTGCGGCCAACGCGCTGGACGGATTGAAAAACGAAGGGCTGACGATCAAACAATCGACCTTCGCATTAAACGAGATTCGCGTGCCCGTGCGCCCGAACGCACCGCAGGGACAAGACAAGCCGGAATATCAGGCGACCACGACGTTCGAACTGCAACTTGACAAGCTCGACGCCGTGGACCGTGCCATCACCGCGGTGGCTGCAACCGGGCTGTTCGAGGTGCGCAACCTCCGCTTCGGAATCGAAGACCGCAACCCCGGCCTCAATGAAGCGCGCAAGAAGGCGGTGGAGGATGCGCAGGCGCGGGCCTCGACCTACGCCCAGGCGGCGGGCGTCTCGCTCGGCGACGTGCTTCGCATCGACGAAGGCGGATCGGCCGGTCCGCGCGAATTCGCCCTGGCCGCGCCGATGGCGCGCAGCGTCAAGGTGGTCCCGCCGGAGACGTTGACGCTGACGGCTTCCGTCACGATGACGTGGCGCATCAAGCAATAGCGCCGATCACGAGGCCCGATCCAACTGCTCCAACTCGGTAATCATGCCTTCGATCACCTTCAGCCCGCCCTGCCAGAATGTCGGGTCGCGGGCATCGAGGCCGAAGGGCGCCAATAGTTCGGAGTGATGCTTGGTCCCACCCGCCGCCAGCATCTCCAGATAACGCTCGGCGAAGCCCTCGCTCGCCCGCTCGTAGACCGCGTAGAGCGAGTTCACCAGACAATCGCCGAAGGCATAGGCGTAGACGTAGAACGGCGAATGGATGAAGTGCGGAATATAGGTCCAGAACGTCTCGTAGCCGGGCTTCAGTTCAATCGCCGGGCCGAGACTCTCGCGCTGCACCTCGAGCCAGATCTCGCAGAGCCGCTCCGTGGTCAGTTCGCCATTGCGGCGTTCGGTATGGACGTTGCGTTCGAACGTATAGAACGCGATCTGCCGCACGACGGTGTTGATCATGTCCTCGACCTTGGACGCGAGCATCGCCTTGCGCTGCTTCGTGTCCTTGGTCTCGGCCAATAGCTTCTTGAATGTCAGCATCTCGCCGAACACGCTGGCAGTTTCCGCCAGTGTCAGCGGCGTCGGCGCCATCAGCGCGCCGTTGGGGGCGGCGAGCACTTGGTGCACGCCGTGACCCAATTCATGAGCCAGCGTCATGACATCGCGCGGCTTGCCCTGGTAGTTGAGCAGCACATAGGGATGCGCCGACGGCACGGTCGGATGGGCGAAGGCGCCCGGCGCCTTGCCGGGACGCGCCGGCGCGTCGATCCAGCGGTCGTTAAAGAAACGCTCGGCGATCGAGGCCATTTTCGGCGAGAACGCGCCGTAAGCGTCAAGCACGGTGCGCTGGGCGTCCGACCAGCGGATGGTGCGCATGGCAACCTGCGGCAGCGGCGCGTTGCGGTCCCAATGCGGCAAAGCCTTCTTGTCGAACCAATGCGCCTTCAGCGCGTAATAGCGGTGCGACAGCCGAGGATAGGCTTCGCGCACCGAAGCGACCAAGGCATCCACCACCTCCGGCTCGACGCGGTTGGCGAGGTGGCGCGAGGCCGCCACGTCATTGAAGCCACGCCAGCGGTCGGAGATTTCCTTGTCCTTGGCGAGCGTATTGGTGACGAGCGTGAACAGCCGCAAGTTTTCCTTGAAGGTCCTGGCCAGCGCCTCGGCGGCGGCCTTGCGCTTCTTGGCGTCAGCG
>JAFKKQ010000152.1 GCA_017304505.1 Hyphomicrobiales bacterium
GGCCGCGCCGATGCCGCGCTTGGTTTCGCGGATGACGCCGTCCGCAATCAGGAGATCGCCCGGAAAGTCGAGATCGCGCGATGGATCGACGATCCGCGCATTGGCGAGCAGGAGAGGCGTGCTGTCGCGGCGGTCACCGGGCATTCGTGTCACGCATTTGGCAAGTTTCGCGATAGGGCTTCGAGCACCGCCATGCGCACTGCGACACCCATCTCGACCTGCTCGCGGATCAGCGACTGTGCGCCGTCGGCAACGATGGAGTCGATTTCGACGCCGCGGTTCATCGGGCCCGGATGCATCACGAGCGCGTCAGGCTTGGCATAAGCGAGCTTCTTCTGGTCGAGGCCGAAATAGGCGAAATACTCCTGGCTCGAAGGCACGAACGAGCCGTTCATGCGCTCTCGTTGCAGGCGAAGCATCATCACGATGTCGACGCCGTTCAGGCCCTCGCGCATGTCGCGGAACACCTCGACGCCGAAGCGCTCGATATCCGGCGGCAGCAACGTCGAGGGTGCGACCACGCGCACGCGCGCACCCAGCGCGTTGAGCAGGATGATATTCGAGCGTGCCACGCGCGAATGCAGGATGTCGCCGCAGATCGCGACGGTGAGCCCGGCGATGTCGCCCTTGCGGCGGCGGATGGTCAGCGCATCCAGCAGCGCCTGGGTGGGATGCTCGTGCTGGCCGTCGCCGGCGTTGATGACGGAGCAGTCGACCTTTTGCGCCAGGAGTTCGACCGAGCCTGAGGCGTGATGGCGCATCACGATCAGGTCCGGGTGCATGGCGTTGAGCGTGACCGCGGTGTCGATCAGGGTTTCGCCCTTGCGGATCGAGGACGACGACACCGACATGTTCATCACGTCGGCGCCGAGTCTTTTTCCTGCAAGCCCGAACGAGGCTTGCGTCCGCGTCGAGGCTTCGAAGAACATATTGATGACCGTGCGGCCGCGCAGCGACGCCGTCTTCTTCTCGACTTGACGGTTAAGCACGACGAATTCTTCGGCGAGGTCGAGCAGGCCCACGATGTCGGAATACGAAAGCTTCTCGATTCCCAGCATGTGGCGGCTGCCGAGAACGAACGAAGACTTGCGGGCCATATTCATCGAAGTCGAACCTATAAGCGCGGACACCCCCTGCGGCAAGACCGCAGACACGCGGTCCACAGGCGCCGCCGTGCTATACTCGAGGCTCACAGCCGGGGAAGGCCATGTCCACCCGTTCCGATCCGCCCGCCGATGTTCGGGCCGTCTTTAACCAGTCGCCGCCATACGAAGACGTCGATTTATTCGGGGACGACCGGGCCTTAGGCGAGGCGGTCGCCGTCAACGGAGCAGGGGACGAGACGACGGCGCTGTCCGAGTTCGGCCGGCGGTGGGGGGCGGCCGCAATGTTCGACCGGGCGCGGCAGGCCAACGAGAACCCGCCCAGGCTCCACGCCTTCGATGCGCAAGGCCGGCGGCGCGACACGGTCGAATTCCATCCCGCCTATCATGCCTTCATGGCCGAGAGCGTCGGCGCCGGGCTGCACGCTTCGACGTGGCAGACAGACGGCACGCCTGCGCCCGCGCCGGCCGAGGTCACGCGGGCGGCGCGATTCTACATGG
>JAFKKQ010000153.1 GCA_017304505.1 Hyphomicrobiales bacterium
CTCCCGGCCTGCCGCGTCGGCCTGATCCACAATCCGCACGAGAGCGTGGCGCTCGCCGATGCGCTAGCCGAGCACATCGTCTCCTCGCTCGACAACATGTCGGAAGCGACGCAAGCGGCGGAGTAGCCGGGGCCGCGCCGGCCGCCTCTCATGGCCTCAGGATGAGGCGGATGACAGGTCCGCCGCAGTCGCGCTTAGAAGCCGCACCAGTTCCTGCGGCACAATCTCGATCTGCAAACCGCGACGGCCGCCATTGAGAATGACGGTCGAATGCGCGAGCGCCGCCGCCTCAATAAACACGCGCGCACGCTTCTTCTGGCCGAGCGGCGAAATTCCGCCGACGTGATAGCCAGTGACACGCTCGGCCTCCGCCGCCGGCAGCATCGCCGCGTCTTTCGCCCCCGCTGCGGCCGCAAGCTTCTTCAGGTTCACCTCGCGATCGCTGGCGATCAGCACGCAAACCACCGCCCCGCCCGCTTTCGCCATCAGGGTCTTGAGCAGTCGCGACGGTGATACGCCAAGCGCTTCCGCTGCCTGCATGCCGATCCGCGCCGCATTCGGATCGTAATCGTATTCGTGCAGCGTGAAAGCGACCTTGGCTTTCTCCAGCGCAACGGTCGCCGGTGTGCCCCTGGCCATAGCTGGAACCGCGCCACAATCAGTAGGAATATTCGTCGAAGATCGGCTCGACCGAACCGTTCCACGGGCCGTGGAATTTCTCCAGCAGTTCCTCGGCCGGCGTGATACCACGCTCGACGATCTCGAACAACGGCCGCAGGTAGCGCGTCTCGTCGCGCCCGTTGCGATCGAGCCGCTTGCGGGCGACCAGACCGCGCTCGCTCAATCCCAGTGTCTGCCTGGCAAGGTCGAGCAGACTGCGGCCGCGGATCGTCGCCTTGAAGCCCAGCCTCGGCACGTCATCGCGCAACTTCTGCCGCTCCTCGGCGGTCCAGTCCTTCACGATGTCCCAGCAGGCGGAGAGATTGTCTTCGTCGTAGATCAGCCCGACCCAGAACGCCGGCAGCGACGGCAGGCGGCGCCACGGCCCGCCGTCGGAGCCGCGCATCTCGATGTAGCGCTTGAGACGCACCTCCGGAAAGATCGTCGAAACGTGGTTGGCCCAGTCGGAGATTGTGGCGCGCTCGCCGGGCACCAGCTTGCCCGCCAGATGATCGCGGAACGATTTCCCCGACACATCGATATAGCGGTCGCCGCGCTTGATGAAATACATCGGCACGTCGAGCGCGTAATCGACGTAGCGCTCGAAGCCCATGCCGGGCTCGAACACCCAGGGAAGCATGCCGGAGCGTGCGTTGTCAGTGTCGCGCCAGATCTCGGAGCGGAACGACACGAAGCCGTTGGGCTTGCCTTCGGTGAACGGCGAATTCGCGAACAAGGCGGTCGCGACCGGCTGCAGCGCCAGCGCCACCCGCATCTTCCGCACCATGTCCTGCTCGGAGGAGAAGTCGTGGTTGGTCTGCACCGTACAGGTGCGATACATCATGTCGAGGCCGAGCGTACCGACCTTCGGCATGTAGGCCGTCATGATCTTGTAGCGGCCCTTGGGCATCATCGGAATCTCGTCGCGCCGCCACTTCGGCGTC
>JAFKKQ010000338.1 GCA_017304505.1 Hyphomicrobiales bacterium
TCGCCCTGGATTCCCGCCTGCGGGAATGAGCGGGTTGGCGCGGCCGTCAGAACTTGATCATGTCGCTGCGCGTCAGCGTCGCCTTGGCCGCGATCGCGGGCCCGGTCGCCATGTGCACGACGGTGAACAGTTCCACGAACGGATCGACCGCCGACAGGCCGTCCACCGGCACGATGACGTTCAGACCGCGCAGCGCGGCACTGTTGGCGGTGAACATCACGGCGCCGTTGGCGGCGGTGCCGACGACGATCACGGTCTTGATGCCCTTGTCGGCAAGGATCTTCTCGAGATCGGTCTTGTAGAATTTGTCCGGTCCCGACAGCACGTGCGGCTCATCGGCGCGCGGCGCGACGTCCTTGATGACGTCGGCGGTGGTGGTCTTGGCAATCAGGCTATAGACCACGAGCACCTTGGCGGCGCGCGCGGCCTCGACCAGCTTTTTCATGGCCGGAATCTGAGCGACGCACCGCGGCCGCTTGCCGCAGTTCTGATTCATGAAGTCCAGCATCAGCAGCGCCGTCGTCTTGGTGTCGACCGTGACCGGTTTCAGCGCCAGCGCCGCCGGTGTCTTCACGCTCGCCCACTCGTCGACGACGGAGGCCGCATGACCCGCCGAGCCGAAGCTCAACGCACCCACAACAACGGCCGCGATGGCGGAAACAACCTTAAATTTCATTTTCCCCTCCCTACACTTGTTTGAACCGGCATGCTCCGTTCGCAGGCGCTTGTCAAAATCACACACCCTTTCGAGCGGTGCCCGGCCGGAAACCACGCACGGCGAAGGCTGCCGTCGAGAGTGCCGATGGACGAACCTTCTACGCCGGGCCACAATCACCCGACAGGCGGAGCTTAACCGCCGAACCAGGAGAAAACGAGAATGGATATCAAGGTCGGCAGGAAAGCGATCGCCGAGGCCAGCGAAAAGCTCAAGAATTGGGGCCGCTGGGGCAAAGACGATCAGATCGGGACGCTCAACCACGTCACGCCTGAGGACATCGTCAAAGCCGCGAGCTTGATCCGGACCGGCAAGGTGTTCGCACTCGGCATCCCGCTCGACCGCGACGGTCCGCAGAACGGATTGTTCGGCGGCCGCTTCAACCCAATCCACCAGATGCTGGCGACCGGCACCGACGCGGTGGCCGGCCAGCAGGACTGGAACAAGATCCGTTACGCCGACGACACCATCCATCTTTGCGTCCAGGGCGCGACCCATTGGGACGCGCTGGGTCATGTGTTCTACGAAGACAAGACGTATAACGGCCACGACGCTAAGCTGATCGACTCGCGCGGCCTTTCAGTGCTCGGCATCGAACACTCCAGGAACAAGATGGTCGGTCGCGGCGTGCTGCTCGACATCGCCCGCCACCGCAAGGTGAAGTGGCTGCAGGACGGCGAAAGCATCTCCAACGAGGAATTGAACACGTGCGCACGCGCGCAGAATGTCGAGATCCGCAAGGGCGATTTCGTCATCGTGCGCACCGGCCAGATGGAACGCTGCCTCGAAGAAAAGGAATGGGGCGGCTACGCCGGCGGCGATGCGCCCGGCGTCAAGTTCGAGAACTGCTACTGGTCCCAGGAAAAGGAGATCGCCGCGATCTGCTCCGACACCTGGGGCGTCGAGGTGCGGCCGAACGAAACCACCGACGCCAACCAGCCCTGGCATTGGGTCGTCATCCCGGCGATGGGGCTTTGCATGGGTGAGATTTTTTATCTCAAGGAACTGGCCGAGGATTGCGAGCAGGACGGCGTCTACGAATTCTTCTTCTGCGGCCCGCCGCTGATCATCACCGGCGGCACCGGCTCGCCGATCAATCCGCAGGCGATCAAGTGACGGCGTAGGCGCCGCGTAAGAGGCACCGCGCTTCAACATTCCTGGGCGTCACCCCCGGGCTTGACCCGGGGGTCCATGAAGCGTTTCAAATGGCCGCAGCGCGTCATGGATCGCCGGGTCATAGGCGAGCGAAGCGACGCCGTCCTTCGGACGGCTGTGCCCGGCGATAACGGCGGTGCGTGTGACAACGCCGAGCGAACAATCGGAGGACTTCATGCCCCGTTTCCTCAAACGCGGAATGGATGCGACCGCGATCGAACAGGCCGACGCCAAGGTGCGCGCCACGGTCGAAGGCATCCTCGGCGAGGTGAAGGCGCGCGGCGATAAGGCCATCCGCGAGTTGTCGAAGAAGTTCGACAACTGGGAGCCGAAGGACTTCCGCCTGACGCCGGCCGAGATCGAAAAGGCCATCGCGCAGGTATCCAAGCGCGATCTCGAAGACATCAAATTCGCGCAGACGCAGGTCCGCAACTTCGCGCAGAAGCAGCGCGACACCATGAAGGACCTGGAGGTCGAGACGCTGCCGGGCGTCGTCCTCGGCCATCGCCATATCCCGGTGAATTCCATCGGCTGCTACGTGCCCGGCGGGCGCTACCCGATGGTCGCCTCCGCGCATATGTCGGTCGTCACCGCGCGCGTCGCCGGGGTGAAGCGCATCGCCGCCTGCGCCCCGCCGCATAAAGGCGGCCCGCATCCGGCCATTGTCGCCGCCATGCACTTCGGCGGCGCCGATGAAATCTATGTGCTTGGCGGCGTTCAGGCGGTCGCGGCAATGGCGCTCGGCACCGAGAGCATCGCGCCGGTGGACATGATCGTCGGGCCGGGCAACGCCTATGTGGCGGAGAGCAAGCGGCAATTGTTCGGCCGCGTCGGCATCGACCTGCTGGCGGGTCCAACCGAAACGCTGATTATCGCCGACGACAGCGTGGACGGCGAAATCTGCGCCACCGATCTGTTGGGCCAGGCCGAGCACGGGCCGACCTCGCCTGCGGTGTTGCTCACCAATTCGGAAAAGCTCGCCCGCGACACCATGAGCGAGATCGAGCGGCTGCTGAAAATCCTCCCCACCGCCGACGCCGCGGGCAAGGCCTGGGCGGACTACGGCGAAGTGATCGTCTGCGATTCCTACGAGGATATGGTGCAGGAGGCCGACCGCATCGCCTCCGAGCATGTGCAAGTGATGACGCACGATCCGGATTATTTCCTCAACAACATGACGAACTACGGCTCGCTGTTTCTGGGGCCGCGCACCAACGTGGCCTATGGCGACAAGGTGATCGGCACCAACCACACGCTGCCGACCAAGAAGGCCGCGCGCTACACCGGCGGGCTGTGGGTCGGCAAGTTCCTCAAGACCTGCACCTATCAGAAGGTGCTCACCGACAAGGCGAGCGCCACCATCGGCGAATACGCGTCGCGGCTGTGCGTGCTCGAAGGCTTCCTCGCCCACGCCGAGCAGGCCAACGTGCGCGTTCGCCGCTATGGCGGCCGCAACGTCGGCTATGCGAAGGCTGCGGAGTGATGAGGGGCGCGGGCAGCGGAGTGATAAGCGCGCCGCGGACGCGGCCTAACTCCCCTCCCCCTTGTAGGGGGGAGTCGGGGGTGGGGGTCCAACTATTCGGCGCCAATCGACCAAAGATCATCATCCACCCTAACCCTCCCCCACAAGGGGGGAGGGAACAGGCCGACGTGTGCGGCAAGGTTTGAGCACACATGCCAACCATCGACCTCGCAAACGCCCCATCGTTCCGCCTCGACGGCAAACGCGCGCTGGTGACGGGCGGCGGGCGCGGCATCGGGCTTGCGGCTGCATCGGCCTTGGCGAGCGCCGGCGCGCATGTCACGCTCGCGGCGCGCACGAAGGCGGAAATCGAGGATGCGGCTGCGGCGATCCGCGCCCGCGGACAGAACGCCGACGCGCTCGTGCTCGACGTGACCGATATCGACACCGCACAAAAGGCCCTCGCCGCCGCCGAGCCGTATCAAGTCCTGATCAACAACGCCGGCATGAACCGGCCCGCTTACCTGCCCGATGTGACCGTGGCGGACTTCGACGCCATCTTCGCACTCAACGTGCGCGCCGCGTTCTTCATGGCGCAGGCCGTGGCGCTGCGGCTGATCGAGGCGAAGCAGCCCGGCTCCATCATCAACATCTCGTCGCAGATGGGCCACGTCGGCGCGGCGCGCCGCACGGTCTATTGCGCGTCAAAGCACGCGATGGAAGGCTTCACCAAGGCGATGGCCATTGAGCTGGCTCCGCACAACATCCGCGTCAACAGCCTGGGGCCGACGTTCCTCGAAACGCCGATGACCAGGCCGTTCTTCGAGAACAAGGCATTCCGCGACGAGGTGCTGTCCAAGATCAAGCTTGGCCGGCTCGGCCAATTGGACGAGTTGACCGGCGCCATCGTCTTTCTCTCTTCCGACGCCTCGTCGCTGATGACCGGCTCCGCGCTCGTTCTCGATGGCGGATGGACAGCGGAATAACGCCGGACGGTCGACTGGGGGCGACGATTGGCGACGGACTTATGGAGGTGCCTATGAAGGACTTTGCCAGGCTAATTCTCGTCATCCTCTGCGCTGTAGCCGCGATCAGCCCTGCGGTCGCGCAAACCGATTACCCATCGCATCCGATCAAGATCATCTGCGGAACACCTGCCGGTGGCGGCGTGGACGTCGCGGCCCGTGTCTTGGCGGATCAATTGCAAAAGCGTTGGGGCCATCCCGTAACCGTGGAAAATCGGACGGGGGCCGGAGGCAACATCGGCGCCGAAGCGGTGTACACGTCGCCACCCGACGGTTATACGCTGCTCGCGGCAGCGCCGGCTCCGCTGGCCGCCAACAAAACACTCTACAAGAAGCTGTCCTACGACCCTGACGCGCTCATTCCTGTCGCGCTAATGGCGCTTGGCGCCAACGTGCTCGCAGTCCGCAACGACCTTCCTGTCAAAAACGTCGGCGAATTGATTGCCTATGCGAAGGCCCATCCGGGCCAGATGAGCTTCGCATCGCAAGGGAATGGCTCGACGTCTCACCTCACCGCGGCACTGTTCGAGCAGAAAACAGGCACGAAGCTTACGCATGTGCCCTATCGAGGGACGGCACCTGCGCTGAACGATCTTGCCGGCGGGCATGTCGACATGATTTTTGCCGATCTCGGTTCGGTCTTGCCGCTGCACCTCGGCGGTCAGATTCGCATCATTGCCGTCGGCAGCAGGCAAAGGTTGGCAGAGCTGCCGGACACGCCGGCGGTGGCCGACACCATCAAGGATTTCGCCTCATCCACCTGGTACGCACTCGCGGCGCCGCCGAAAACGCCGATGGCTATCGTCAAGAAACTCAATAAGGAAATCGTAGAGATCGAACAGCTGCCTGAAATACGAGAGAAATACCGATCCAACCATGTGACTGGAAGCGATCTCGACGTTGCGGGCGTTGCCGCATTCGTCAAGGCCGAGTCGGCCTTGTGGGGCGGCGTGATTCGTGCCGCGCACATCTCGGTGGACTGACTAAAACAGCTTCTTCAACACCTGCGGATTGAAGCAACTTACCGGCTCGCGGCCGTCGATCAGCGCCAGCGTGTTGTCGACCACGACATGGGCCATGCCTTCGCGCAGCGACAGCACCGCGCTGCCGAGATGCGGTGTGAGCACAACGTTTGGCATCGCCACAAGCTCCGGCGAAACCGCCGGCTCGTGCTCGTGCACATCGAGACCCGCGCCCGCGATCTTCTTGTCCTTCAGGGCGCGCACCAGCGCCGCCTCGTCGATCACCGGGCCGCGCGAGGTGTTGATGACGAAGGCCGTCGGCTTCATCAGCCCGAACTCGCGGTCGCTCATCAAATGCCGCGTTTTCGGCGAAAGCTGCGGATGCAATGAAACGAAGTCCGCTTCGCGCAACAGATCGTCGAAGCTGCGGTAGCCAGCCTCGAATATCCGCTCCTCCTCCGCCGGCAGGCGCCGTGGATCGGCGTAGATGATCGTCATACCGAAGCCGCGCCCGCGCCGCGCCATCGCCTGGCCGATACGGCCGAATCCGACCAAGCCGAGCGTGCGCCCGGCAACGGCGTAGCCGGCGAGATGGTTCGATTGCGAGCCAGGATAAACACCCGAGCGATAAAGCCGGTCGCCCAAAACGATGTTGCGCGCCACCGCCAGCAGCAGACCGAAGCCGATATCGGCCGTGGCGTCGGTGACGATGGCCGGAATGTTCGTCACCGGAATGCCAAGCTCGGTCGCAGCCGCAAGGTCGATGCGGTCCTGCGTGATGTTCATCGACGACACCGCCTTGAGCTGCGGATTGGCGGTCAGCACGTCGCGGTCCACCGTGTCGTGCAGCAATGACAATAGGATATCGCAGCGCTTCACCGCCTCGATCAGCTTGTCCTTCGGCAAAACCCGGCTGGAATCGGGATTGACCTCGACATCGGCAACGGCCCGCAAGCGTGCGAGCGCACTTTCGGCGATCGGCTGGGTGATGAAGATACGCGGTCGGCTCATGGCGAGAACTCAGGATACTTTCGCTTCCGGCTTGGTCGCGGCGTTGATCGCCGGCAGCACCTTCTCCGCCAGCAGCGTCATCGAGCGTTTCCCCAAACCTGGATCGCGCCAGTCCTTGCCGGCATAGAGCAGCGTGCCAAAATCGCCGACCTTCTCACGGAACGCCAGCAATTCGTCGGCAACCTTGTTCGGCGAGCCGTGGATAATGAGCTGATCGCAGATCCCGTCGAGCGTCACCTCGCTGTCCGGCTGATCGCGGCGCGTCTTGAACAACTCCAGCCGCCCCTTGCGGAGCTTGGTGTAGAGTTGGCTGTAATAGAAACGATAGGGGCTGTTGGCGTCTGTGGCGTAAGCTTTCGCGGTCTTGTCGTCATCGGCGACGAAGATGCTCTTGGCCACGCGCCAGTTCGCCGGATCGGCCGGACGCCCCGCGCGCTGACAGCCTTCGACGTATTTTGGCCAGTGGCTCTTGACCCATTCCGGCATCAGGAAGTTCGCCGAGATCGGGTCCCAGCCGCGCGCCGCAGCCTCCGTCAGACCCTTGGAGAACGGCGCAACCGCGGTGACGACGATCGGCGGATGCGGCTTCTGCAACGGCTTGGGCAGATAGCCCTGCCCGATCTCCGGCATGAACTGCCGGTCGATCTTGACCGACCAGTACTTGCCTTCGAGATTGTAGGGCGGCGCGCCGGCCCAGATCGCCAGCACGTGATTGATCGCCTCGACGAACATGGCGTTGCGGTCGGCGTCAAGGTTGCCGAACGCTTCGGCGTCGGAGAGAAGCCCGCCCGGGCTGATGCCAAAGATGAAGCGGCCGTCCAGCATGTGATCGAGCATCGCGATCTGCGCCGCCGTCGCCGCCGGGTGGGCGTTCGGCATGTTGATCGTGCCGGTACCGAGCTTGATGGTTTTCGTCGCGTCGATCAGGCTCGCGATGAAGACCGCGCAGGAGGTGATGTTCTCCGCGCGGTCGGTGACGTGCTCGCCGACATAACCCTCGGTAAAGCCCAGCTTGTCGGCCAGGATGAACGCCTCGCGATCCTCGCGCAGCGATGTCCGCCAATCCTTGTCGAGCGGATGGATCGGCATGGTGAAGAAGCCGAGCTTCATGATTCCTCGCAAGCGGCGCGCCATTGGGCGGCGTCCTGTGGAAACTTAGCGACGCTGGCGGCTCCATACGAATTAATATATCCTCGCGTTAGACATCAGGATTACTAATGACTGAAATCGCGCTGCGGCAAATCCGGGCGATTATCGCCGTGTGCGAGGAAGGCTCGTTCACGCGCGCCGCGGCGCGTGAGCACGCCACCCAATCCGGCATTTCCCAGCATGTCGCCGCCGCCGAGCGCACGCTCGGCATCAAGCTGTTCGAGCGTTCGGTGACCGGGGTGAAGCCGACCCCGGCCGGGCAGCGCTATTACAAAAGCTGCATCGAGGCGGTCGGTCGGATCGAGAAGGCGAACGAGGAGGCCCGCGGCTTTGCAGCGCGGATTTCCGGCGACCTTCGCATCGGGCTGATCCCGACCTTGACCCGCGCGGCGCTGGCGCCGGCGCTCGAACAATTCGTGCGGCTCTATCCGGATGTGCGCGTGCATATTGTCGAAGGCTACAGCGGCTGGCTCACCGACATGGTGCTGAACGGCGACCTCGATTTCGCGGTGGTGCCTGCGTCGGAGGGCCGCGTCGGGCTGACGTCGCGGCTGATCGTGCGCGATCGCGAGATGCTGGTGTCGAACCCCAGCCTCGGCTTCAAGCCGCTCCAACCGGTGCGACTGAGGGACTGTGGACCGCTGAAGATCGTGGTGCCCAGCCGCACCAACGTCCGCCGCCGCAACATGGAGGTCTATTTCCAGACGCACGGTGTCGAGATCGCGGACATGATCGAGATGGACGCCATGATCAGCACGCTGCAATTCGTGTTGCGTTCGGACTGGGTGGCGATCCTGTCCGGGCTGATCTGCATTGCCGATGTCGAACGGCCGCAGCGGGTCATCAGCCCGATCTACGACCCGGCGATGACCGCCGAATTCGTCGTGATCTCTCCGGCCCGCCGCACGCTGTCAACGCAGGCGCGGCGTTTCCTCGAGCATTTCGAGGCCGAGATCGCGCGCATCCAAGGCATCTGGGCGCAGACGATCCCAACCGAACGGCCGGCGCGGAAGCGGCCCAGCCGGGCGCGGTAGCGCTACGCCGATGCCGGCGCGCCCGGTTGCTGGAGCGGATGCGCCCGCGCGAAAGCGTCGTTGGCCATGCAGGTCTCGACGATCCGCCGGAACGTCGGAAATGGCGCCAGATCGACCTTGAAGAACTGCGCACCGGCAGCTTGGCTGGCGAGGCAGATGTCGGCCAGCGTGACGCTGTCGCCGTGGCTGTAGCGTCCCGTCGCCTTGTCCTGCAGATGCGCCTCAAGTGCGGTCAGCGCCGCCCGATGCCAATGCCGGCACCAGGCATTGCGCGCCGCCTCGTCGATCTTGAGTTCATGCTCGAGATATTCGCGCACCCGCGGAACGATCAGCGGATGGGAATCGCAGGCGACAAGCTGAGCCAGCCCCCGCACGCGGGCGCGGCCCCGCGCGTCCTTCGGCAGCAACGGCCGATCGGGGTGCGTCTCGTCGAGATATTCGATGATGGCAAGCGACTCGAACAGCGCCGGCCCCTCGCCATCGACCAGCGCCGGCAGCGCCATCATCGGGTTGACGTGGCGGAAGGCGTCCTCGCGCTGCTGGCCTTTGACGAGATTGACGTCGACGATCTCGTCCGGCTTCAGACCCTTTAGATTCAGCGCAATGCGCACGCGATAGGTCGCGAGCGACCGCCAGAACGAAAACAGCTTCATGGCCGGTCCTCCCTGGAGAGCGCAGCGTTTATTTGGTGCCGCCGGGATCGGCCGTGAACCCCGCCGCGGCAACGCCGGCAATGGCGCAGGCTTCGTCCTTGTCCGACGTGTCGCCCGAAATCCCGACCGCGCCGACAACATCGCCCGCCGCGTCCTTGATCAGCACGCCGCCCGGATTGCACACCATGCGCCCGCCGCTTGCGGCCGCGAGCATCGTGAAGAATTGCGGGGTTTGGGCCGCGCGTTCGGCGAGCGTTCGCGAACCAAAGCCCATGCCGAGCGCACCCCAGGCCTTGCCATAGGCGATGTCGAAACGAAGAATGCCGGAGCGGTCTTCACGCTTGAACGCGACGAGATAGCCGCCGGGATCAAGCACGGCGACGGTCAGCGGCGCGCAGTTGGTCTCGCGCCCCTTCTTGAGCGCGGTGTCGACGATGGTGGCGGCTTGAGCAAGTGTAATTCCCGACATGAACGGCTCCGGTTTCAGATGAAAGACTGTGTCACGAATGCTGACGGTTGCGCCAGTAGGCGGCGACGTTGGACACCTCGTCGTTGCCGCCCATGCTTTCGCGGGCCTCCTCGAAACATGCGAGGGTTTGTTGCAACAGCGGCAATTCCAGGCCGCG
>JAFKKQ010000154.1 GCA_017304505.1 Hyphomicrobiales bacterium
CCATCAGCACATCGACCTGCCGAAGCTTCGCCACGATCTCTTCAGCTGTATGCCGCTTCCTCGCCATTGATCTCATCCTCCATGGTCAAAACATACTTCAGGGAGGACCACTTCAAAGGGGGCAGATCATGAGGAGCTTAGGGCTTGCAGATGGATTCGTAAGGCTGCCCTGACTCCTTGCTGGAGCTCTCGGCCGGCGAATGGGTACGCCTCGAAAGCGGCAAGCCGCACGCAGAGAAAGGAATCGAAGACTCTTCGATATTGTTGACAATCTTTTTACATCGAAAAGCTGAGGTCGCTTTCCGGCTGCCAGGACAGAGCGCTACGATCCTCAGTCGGTTGCCGCACACCGGAGTGAAATCACCAATCCTCCACGAGAGCCTCCTTACTTCTGACATTTCGGACACCAGAAGGTGGCGCGGCCATTCTGCGCAAAACGGCGGACCAGGCCGTCGCAACCTGGTGTCGTGCAAGGCTGGTCTTCGCGGTTGTAGACTTCGAACGAGCGCTGGAAATAGCCAAGCTTGCCATCGGGATGGCGGCAGTTGCCCAGCGTTGCGCCGCCAACCGCAATGGCCTCGGTGAGTACAGTGCGGATCGCCGCCACCAGTCGTTCGGCGCGCTCGTTCGGATAACCGTTGCTGCTCGCTAGCGTCGAAGCGCGGCGTTTAGGCGACAGTCGGGCACGGTGCAGCGTCTCGGCAGCGTAGATATTGCCCAGCCCGGCTACGATGTGCTGATCAAGCAGCGCCGCCTTGAGGCTGCTGGTCTTACTGGCGCAGGCCTCCGCCAACGTGGCAGCATCGAAGGCATTGCCTTAAGCAACGGCTCATCGTCGAGCACAGTGCGAGCGACGACTTTCATGAACCCAAACCGGCGCGGATCGTTGTAGGTGATGATCTTTCCACCCTCCAGTCGCAGCACGACATGGTCGTTGACGCGCTCCACGTTGCAAGGATGGTGAAACGCGCCGACCGGCGCCGCGCCGATGCGGAACGAACCTGACATCCCGAGATGCATCATCAGCACGTCGCCGGATCCGAGGTCGGCCATCAGGAACTTTGCCCGCCGACCGAGGCCGACAATGCGCTGCCCCCGCAGACGTGCGACGAAGTCGGGTTGAAATGGGAAACGTAGGTCGGCACGGCGCAGTTCGACGCGCATAATACGCGCACCTTCCAGCACCGGCTGCAAGCCGTGGCGAACAGTTTCGACTTCTGGGAGTTCAGGCATGTCAGGCTCTTGCAACGATAGATGGGCTCGATGCCGACGGGCTACAAGCTTCCAAGATCATGGCCCGGCTAGAATAACAGCGGGGCTGGGTCTGGAGCTGCCCCGTTTTGTGGTCCAGGTTTTAGGCAATTTCCCGGGCCGCATCGGTGGTACGCATGGCAATCAACGCTGCGGTGGAGTTGTCGGCTGGACGCTTCCGCTGAAAGTCGGCGTATGAGAAAATTCGGCGGGGACATCCCACATTCGTGCGGCATACCAGACCGACCACGCGACCACGAACAGGCACAGCACCCAGACCCAGACGGGGAAGGAGGAGCGGGCTTCGGCGCGACGCGGCTAGCAGGGGTCTTCGGCACTGAAGGCGTCGACCTTGAAACGTACCTCGCCGCGGCGGATCGAGTGTGGTCTGAGTCCGGTGACGATGACGCCGGGGCCGTTGTGCACTCGGAACGGAATAACCTCGACGCCCTCGCGCCCGCTCTTGTCCTGCGCACGGATCGTCAGCCGATGGTGTCCGTCCTCAAGAGTGCTGGTGTCGAGCGATGATTCCGCTGGCAGTTCCTGATCAATGATCGGCTGCGGCTGGTCGTCGAGATAGATGCGGACGCGGGGGTGCTCCATAGCCGTGCCTAACGGTCGTCGCGCAGGATGGCGCGTTTGGGGTGATCGCTGCCGGTTTCGCCCGGGTACAGCAGCATCCAGAACATCGTCACGAAGCATCCAAGCGTGATGAGTCCCGCCACGCCGATGATGATCATGTTGCCGATCAGCGGACCCATGAGATGATGATGCATAGCGGTCCTATTTTCCCTTGGCACGTTCCGCCGCGACCTGGGCGGCTGTCACCATGAGGCCGTGATTACCCCAGGTGCTGCGCTCGTAGTTGACGATGGCGGCAACATCGGCGTCGCTTAGCGTGCTTCCGAATTCCGGCATCGCGCTTTCGTACTTGACGCCATCGATGGTGAGACCCTCAGCGCCGTGCAGCACGGTGCGGATGTGCGCGCCAGGGTCAGCGGCATTGACCACCGCATTGCTCTTGAGTGGCGGAAAGGCACCTGGAAGCCCCGTTCCGCCGGCCTGGTGGCAGACCGCACATTTTTCAGTGAAAAGCTGCTTGCCCTTGGCCGGGTCATAGGCGAT
>JAFKKQ010000241.1 GCA_017304505.1 Hyphomicrobiales bacterium
GATCCTCGCTATCTCGGCATTCCGTTTTCTGCGACGTCGGATTTAAACGTGACGATCGTTTCGGCGGGTCTGAAGATGAAATTCGACAACATGCCGTTCGCGGCGCGCTAACCTCCGAACCGGAGTCCGCGCCGTAGAAGCGGGGGCTGTTGTATCTCGGCACCCGGACAGTTCGTTTCCGCGATCGTGGACTTTCAGTCTTGCTGACCGGGCGCGCGACGGCGTGCCCGGTAGCAGTCTGATTTGGCGCCGCGTCAGGCAGCGGCGTCGCCGGTATCGACCTCCAGCAGGCGCTTCTCGACATGGGAGATGCAGTTGTTCTCCATGGCCCAGACAGCAGCCTGTGTTCGATTGGCGACCTGGATTTTTCGCAGGATTGACTTCATGTGTACTTTTACCGTCGCCTCGGTGATACCGCACTTGCGAGCGATCATCTTGTTTGAATAGCCGCACACGATACCTTCGAGAATTTGCGACTCCCGCTCCGAGAGTTGCGGTACGTTACGCTGGCGCGGTTTGTGCGGGACTGGGTCGGCGATGCTTTCGATGTCGCTCACGTACGCGAGCGTCGGGATAGTCGCCGCAAGCGATACGCTGCCGTTGCTGCCGTCGCCATTGCCGCTGCGGCGTTCGTTGAGCGGCTCAATCGAAACGATCTCGTGCACCGTCGGCTGAAGGCTTGCGTGGGGCAGGCCCACGGTGACCATGATCTTGGCATTCTCCAGCATCACCAAATCCACTGTGCGCATCAACGTGTCTTGCGATACGGAAAGGGGCACGCATCCATCGATTTCCGATGCCTGCATTTGCCGGAAATCGTCAACGTTGCCGGGTCCTCGCAACAGTACGATCTTGCTGCCAGGCCACAGCTTGCGGCACCTCTCCGCATTGGCGAGAGTTTGATCAATCGTTTCTGCGCCGACGAGCACCAATTTTGGCGGCTCGGGGAGGCCTTGTGCGATCAAGTCGGCAGCTTCGTTTGCGCTGCCGACGATACGATAGGAGTACTTCTCCAGCAGGGACGCGAGCCCTTCTCTCATCAGCATATTGGGCTCGATGATAGCAGTGGTGACTCGCAATGACATGACGCGCTCCATGACGGTTAATCCGTCGTGTTGACTCGCTTGGACTCGGTCGACTGATATTTCATTTTTCCGCAGTTCATTTTCGGTTCCCGAGTCCTCGCAGGCAGCGGGGACTCGGCGTCAAGGTTGAGCGGTTTCCGTTTATCTCATTGACAGGTTCCAGTTCTAAACTCCTCGCGCTAAAGACCATGACTCTGAGAGCCGTTGCCGGTGTCTGTGACCGGCGTCCGGCGATGCAACAACAGTTGTGCCAGCGCCAACGTGTGAAACATGGGCACAATGCGGATGTAACGGCGCCACAGCCGGCGCGGCTCGCACCCCAGCCGGTATAACCATTCCAGCCCGCTCCGTTGCATCCAGGGAGGCGCTTGAGTCTTGGTTCCTGCCAGGAAATCGAAAGCCGCGCCGACGCCGACCAGGACAGGAGCGTCGAGCCGGCGAAGAGCGTGAGCAGCAGCCCCCACACGACCCCGCCCCAGCGGATCTGCGCCAGCGCC
>JAFKKQ010000339.1 GCA_017304505.1 Hyphomicrobiales bacterium
CGGGCGAGATCGATCCCGGCATCCGTCACATGCTCAAAGGTGTCGAGAATCACCAGCATACGGCGGTTCCGGATCACCAGGCCGATCGAGCAGATCGAACAGGGAACCCATGCCCTGATGCTGCGCCGAACGATCTCGTTCTCGAAGACCGGACTGCCGGAGGCCGACCGCACCCTCGATGCCGTCGCCGCTACGGCGCGGGTGCTTGAGCAGCATGACAAGGAGCGCGACGAGCGCGAGGCGCATGTCCGCCTCATCATGCGCGAGCTGTCGCACCGCTCGAAGAACCTGCTAGCGATCGTGCTGGCGATCGCTCGTCAAACCTCGCGTCACACGGCCTCTTTCCAGGATTTCGAATCACGATTCAATGCCCGCATCCAGGCCCTGGCGGATGCACACGATCTGTTGGTCGAGCAGCAATGGGGCGGCGCCTACATCACCGACTTGGTGAGCGCGCAGCTCGCCGCCTTCGGCATGGAAAAGGTCACGTGCCGCGGCGACCGCATCATGCTGCGCACCGAGGCGGTGCAGAACGTCGGCCTGGCGTTGCACGAGCTTGCGACCAACGCCTCCAAATACGGGGCGCTATCGACGCCGTCCGGATCGGTCGAGATCGAATGGACCTTCGAACTCGGCGAGCTGGGCAAGCGGCCGCTGCGCTTGACATGGCGTGAGAGCGGCGGCCCGCCGGTCACGGCGCCCAGCCAGAAGGGCTTCGGCTGCTTCGTCCTCGAGCGCGTCACCGTGAACGCGCTCGGCGAGGGCACGCTGGAATTCAAGCCCGACGGACTGCTCTGGACCTGTGTGATCCGGCCCGAGCACCTGGTCGACGGCACGGGAACGCCGGCGCGCGGCAAAGGATCGTCGCGCCGAAACGCCGCCTCACAGGTCGTCAGTCGCATGTCCTGATTCTCGTCAAGAATCGTCGTGGCGTGACCTCCGCTCGGCTCAAGGCGTCTTCACCCCGGCGATGGCGACGGCCTCCTTCCACTGCGGAATTTCCCGCGCAATCAGCTTGGCAAATTCGGCGGGGCTGTTGCCGACCGGATCGACGCCGAAGGCAGTGACCTTCGCCGCGAACTTCGGGTCCTTTGCGGCGCGGGCCAACTCTGCCGCCATCTTGTCGATGATCGGCTGTGGCGTGCCGGCCGGCGCCATCACGCCGTTCCAGGTGATGACGTTGTAGCCGGGATAACCCGACTCCGCGATCGCGGGAACCTGCGGAAGCTGAGAGGCGCGCTTCTCACCCGTAACGCCGAGCAACCGAATTTCGCTGCCGGCTGCATGCGGCAGCGCGTCGGCCAGCGTCGCAAACATCGCCGGGACATGGCCCGCAATCACGTCCGAAAGTGCCGGCGCGTTGCCGCGATAATGCACTGCCGTCATTTGCAGGCCGGCGCGTTGCGCGAACAGCGCCATCGCCAGATGAGCGATGCTGCCAATACCACTGGTGCCGTAACTGATCGGCTTGTCTTGCGCTTTCGCATAGGAGACGAACTCCGCCACCGATTTCACCGGCAGCTTGCCGTTCACCACCAGGACGAACGGGTTGGTTCCCAGTACGCTGACCGGTGCCAAATCCTTCACCGCGTCGTAGGACACCTTGTTGATGGCCGGCAGGATCACGATTTGCGGCTGCACGCCCCACAGCAGTGTGTATCCGTCGGCGGGCGACCGCACCGCCGCCTCCACCGCGATGGCGCCGCCGGCTCCCGTGCGATTCTCGACCACGAACTGCTGGCCGAATGCCTCGCTGAAGCGCAGCGCAACGATGCGCGCCTGACCGTCGGCGCTTCCTCCGGCCGCATAGGGCACCAGAATCCGAACCGGCTTGTTGGGCCAGTCTCGAGCCTGGGCCTCCGCCGGCCGGGGCACCGCGATAAACATCGTGGCCGCCAAGACAACCAGGAATCGCAAAGTCGACATGCTTACACCCCTCTCAAGACGCCGTTCCTTTTGCAACTCTACGCGAGGCGTCCGGCGCTTTCCATGCGATGGCCCGGTTGCGGCTGTCACGGACCACGCCCACGCATTGCACCGGCAGGCACGAGGCGCTTCCTTCGTCGTTCAGAGCAGGAATTGTTGTTTGGACGAAGGCTTGCGCGGAGCGCGGGCTTCGTGACCTGCGACAATTAAACCCTGTTGCCCGCGCTCCAACGCCAGAAGTCCCGCCCTTCTTCGCGCATGAATTTGGCCAGCACCATCTTGTGCACCTCGTCGGCGCCATCAACCAGCCGCGCAGAGCGCGCGTAGCGATAGACCCATTCCGCGATGGTATCCTTGGAGTAGCCACGCGCGCCGTTGAGCTGGATCGCGACATCCGCCGCCTGGTGCAGCGTATTGGCGACATGCACCTTGGCCATCGACACCTCTTTGCGCGCGCGGTCGCCCTGGTCGAGCTTCCAGGCGGCGTACATGGTGAGCAGCCTGCCGATCTGGATGTTATGCGCCACTTCGCCGAGCTTGATCTGTACGCTCTCGCGGTCGGCAAGCTTGATGCCGAAGCCCTCGCGGCGGCCGACGTACTCCTGCGCAATTTCCATGCAGCGCTTCGACCAGCCGAGCCAGCGCATGCAATGCGTCAGGCGCGCCGGCCCGAGCCGCACCTGCACCACCTTGAGCCCGTTGCCGAGGCCGCCCAGCACGTCGTCGTCGTGCACCTCGAGGCCGTCGAACTCGAGTTCGCAATGGCCACCATGTTCCTCCGGCCCCATGATCTCGATGCGCCGCACGATCCGCCAGCCCGGCTGGTCCTTGTGAAAGAGGAAGGTGGTGATGCCCTTACGCGGATCGTCGGAGGTCCGTGCCGCCAGGATGAAGTGCGACGCACCCTCGGCGCCGGTGATGAACCACTTGCGGCCGCGGATGATCCATTTGTCACCGCGCTTCTCGGCGGCCGTGCGGATCATGCTCGGATCGGAACCACCGCCAGGCGCAGGCTCGGTCATGGCGAAGGCCGAGCGCACGCGGCCCTCGACGATGGGCCTGAGCCATTTTTCCTTCTGCGCCGGTGTGCCGAGGATTTTCAGCACGTTCATGTTGCCATCGTCCGGCGCCATGCAATTGAAGGCGAGCGGTCCGAAAAGCGAGCGCGCCGCCTCCTCATACATCACCGCCCAGGCCACGATCGGCAGGTCCATGCCGCCATAGTCCTTCGGCGACTGCGGCGCCCAGAGGCCTGCGGCCTTCGCCTTTTCGCGGATTGGGGCAAGACGGACATGAGGAATGTTCTCGTGATCGGCGAAATTCGCCGGATCGGCCTCGAGCGGCAGCACATGCTCGTCGACGAACGCGCGCGTCCTCTGGCGCAGGCTTTCGATCTCGGGCGACAGCGTGAAGTCCATAAATCCGATCTCCTGCTTTTACCCGCGCAGCGCCACCATCTGCCCGCCGTCAACCACGACGGTGGTCCCGGCCATGTATGCGCCGGCGTCCGACACCAGCAGCAGCAGCGCCCCGTCAAGGTCGCCATCCCGGCCAAAGCGGCCAACCGGAATGTCGCGGACCAGGCCCGCACCCGCGCCGGTGAGGTAATCTCGGTTGATGTCGGTGACAAACCAACCCGGCGCGATGGCGTTGACCCGCACGCCCTTGGACGCCAGCTCGTTGCCCAGCGCCTTGGTCATCTGGACCACGCCGGCCTTGGCCGTGGCATAGGCGACCGTGCCCTTCGACACGCCAAAGCCCAGCACCGAGGCGATATTGACGATGGCGCCTTTTGCCTTGACCTCAATCATGCGGCGCGCACCCTCCTGCGCCCAGAAGAACACGGCATCAAGATTGGTGCGGATCACGCGATTCCATTCCCCGGCGGCCAGATCAACGGCGCGGGTGGAATGCGCCACACCGGCGTTGTTGATGAGGATGGTCACCGGGCCGAACGCCCGCTCGGCCTGCTCGAATGCACCCACCATCTGCGCGCGGTCGAGCACATCGGCCTCGACCGCGAGGGCCTTGCCTCCGGCACTCTCGATTTTCTCCCTGGCCGCCTTTAGCTTATCAGCCCGGCGCGCCACCAGCGCGACCGACGCGCCGTTCGCCGCCAGCACCTCGGCGAAGCGCAAGCCGAGCCCGCTCGATGCGCCCGTCACCAGCGCCACCCGGCCTTTCAGATCGAACAGTTCGGCCGCCTTCATTCTTTCCGCTCCGTTAGGCCCGCGACTAGGGGTGGTAAAGCGCATGAGGCAGCGCCGTCGCAAGCGCCGGAACATACCAGAGAACCACCAAAGCAAAGAGCTGGATCAGCACGAACGGAATGATCCCGACATAGATGTGCTTCGTGGTGATTTCCGGGGGCGCGACGCCACGCAGGAAGAACAGCGTCGGACCAAGCGGCGGATGCATGTAGGAGGTCTGCAGATTCATCGCCATCATGATGCCGAGCCAGACCGGATCGACGTTGTGAATCTGCAGCAACGGCACGGCGACAATCGGCACCACCACGAAAATGATCTCGAAGGCATCCATGACGAAGCCCAGCAGGAACATGCCAAACATGACCAGGAGGATCGCGCCCGTCGCCCCGCCCGGAAGGTTGGCGAGGACACGATGCACCATGTCGTCGCCGCCGAGCCCGCGGAACACCAGGCTGAACATGGTGGCCCCAATCAGGATCAGGAAGATCATGCAGGTCACCTGGGTCGTGCGCTGCACCACCGGACGCAACGCCGTGCCCAATGCGCCCTTGAGCGCGGCAAGCAGCGCCGCGCCGACCGCGCCGACCGAGGCCGCCTCCGTTGGCGTGGCGATGCCGCCGAGGATCGAGCCAAGCACCGCGAGGATCAGCGCCAGCGGTGCGACCAGCGCCGCGATCAGGCGACCCATGAGCGCAAGGCCGTGCGGAGCGTCGGGCTCGGGCAGAATCGCCGGCGATGTGCGCGGGAAGAACACCGCCATGCCGATCAGGTAGAGGATGTACATCGCCACCAGCGAGAAGGCCGGAACGATGGCGCCAGCGAACAGGTCGCTAACCGTCACCGACGACGGTGCGAAGTTTCCTTGCGCGAGCTGTGCAGACTGGTAGGCGGTCGAAAGCTGGTCACCGAGCAGGACCAGCACCGTGGCCGGCGGAAAAATCTGGGCGAGCGTCGATGTCGCGGCCACCGTCCCGGCCGCGAGCCGCTTGTCGTAGCCGTGGCGCAACATGGTCGGCAGCACGATCAGGCCCATCGTCACCGTGGTCGCGCCGACCACGCCCTTGGCGGCCGCGAGCAGCGTGCCGACAATCGCCACCGAAATGCCGAGACCGCCGCGAAGCACGCCGAACAACCGGCCCATCGTTTCCAGTAAGTCTTCCGCAATACGCGAGCGTTCGAGCATCACGCCCATGAAGATGAACAGCGGGATCGCCAGCAGCACCTCATTGGTCATCACGCCAAAGATGCGCTGAGGCAGCGCGCCAAGAAGCGCGACGTTCATCATGCCAGCGAAATGTCCCAACACGGCGAACACCAGCGACACGCCACCGAGTGTCAGCGCCACCGGATAGCCGATGAACAGACAACCGCAGACCGCAGCCACCATCGCAACGGCGAGTATCTCGGGAAGCCCCATCTAGCGCCCGTCCCGGCCGCGCAACACGCACCATGCGCGGATCGCTTGCGATACGCCTTGCAGGGCCATCAGCAGCGCAAACAGCGGGATCAGCGTCTTGAGCAGGAACACCGCCGGAATCCCGCTGGTCTCGCGCGACGTTTCCAGGATCGACCACGAGCGCGCCACGTAGGGAAGCGAGAACCATCCAAGCACCAGCATGAACGGCAGCAGCAACAGCAACGCCCCGCAGAAATCGACCAGCGCCCGACTGCGCGGGCTGAAGTCGGCATAAAAAACGTCCACCCGCACGTGGCCGCCCTCACGGAGAGTCCAGGCCGCGGCCAGCATGAACAGCGTGCCGTGGGCGTAGATGACCGACTCCGACAACCAGATCGAACCGACCCCGAACACATAGCGCAGCACCACGACTGAAAACTGGGTGACCACGACCAGAACACAGGCCCACGCCGCGATGCGCCCGATCGCCGCGTTGAGGCGGTCGATGCGGTTGGCGAATGCCAGCGATGCGGATGCAGATGCCATTCGTCCCCAGTACCACCAGCCCGGCGGAGCACGGACCGGATTCATCAATTCCAACTCTATAATTCCAAGCTTATCGTATTCCGTCGGCGTTGCCTTGCCGATAGAATAGCCCTCATGGACTTCCAGCGGCTGCGCTGTTCGGCGCTTGGCTGGGACGACGCGGAGCAAGAGACTGTCATGGCCGACCACGATCACGACCACCATCACGAGCATGGCTCGGAGCTGTCGGAGACGCAGCTTCGCGTCCGCGCTCTCGAAACCGTGCTGACCGAGAAGGGCTATATCGATCCGTCCGCGCTCGACGCCATCATCGAGGCTTACGAGACCAAGATCGGACCGCGCAACGGCGCCGTCGTCGTTGCCCGGGCCTGGACCGATCCAGCCTTCAAGAAGGCTTTGCTGGAAGACGCCACCAAAGCGGTCGGCTCGATGGGCCACATGAGCCGTGTCGGCGATCACCTGGTCGCGGTCGAAAACACGCCGACACGCCATAACATGATCGTCTGCACGCTGTGCTCCTGCTATCCGTGGGAGGTGCTGGGCTTGCCGCCGGTCTGGTACAAATCGGCACCGTATCGCTCGCGCGCCGTCAAAGACCCGCGTGGGGTACTTTCCGACTTCGGCATCACGTTGCCGAAAGACACCGAAATCCGGGTGTGGGATTCCACCGCCGAAACACGGTTCATCGTATTGCCGATGCGACCCGCCGGCACCGAGGGCTGGAGCGCGGACAAGCTCGCCGACCTGGTGACACGCGATTCGATGATCGGCACCGGCTTGCCGCTCAATCCTGGCGAGGTGAAGTGATGGACGGCGTTCACGACATGGGCGGCATGGACGGCTTCGGCAAGGTCGAGGCGGAGAAGGACGAACCGGTGTTCCATGCACCGTGGGAAGGCCGCGTGCTCAGCATGCAGCGGGCGATGGGTTATGCTGGCGCCTGGCATATCGACCATTCCCGATTCGCGCAGGAACAACTGCCACCAGCGGAATACCTGACGGCGTCTTATTATCGGCGCTGGGCGCTGGCGATGGAAAAGAACGTCACCGAGCGTGGCTACGTCACGCCGGAAGAACTGAAAGCCGGCCACGCGCTGAAGCCGGGCAAGCCGCTCAAGCGCAAGCTGACGCCCGATGTCGTCGACGCGAGCCTGTGCCGCAGCACGTTCTATCGTCCGCAGCAAGGCCCTGCCCGCTTCAAGCCGGGCGATCGCGTGCGCACGAAGAACATCCATCCGGCCTCGCACACGCGGTTGCCGCGCTATGCGCGGGACAAGGTCGGCGTGGTCGAGTTGTGCCACGGCTGCCACATGTTTCCGGATTCGGTGGCGGCCGATCGCGGCGACGATCCGCAGTGGCTCTATACCGTGGTGTTTCCGGCCCAGGAGCTCTGGGGCCCCGACGCCGACCCGACGTTGAAGGTGTCCATCGACGCCTTCGAACCGTATCTGGAGCCGGCGTGACAGCGATGACCACCGATACCGTTATCGATCCTGCCGCGGCGCGCCGCGCCACCGAGGCGGTGCCGAGCATTCCCTGCGATGCCGAAGGCCCCGTCTTCCGTGAGCCTTGGGAGGCGCAGGCCTTCGCCTTGACGCTGCACCTTTACGATCGCGGCTTGTTCGTCTGGCCGGAATGGGCGCAAACCCTCGGCGACGAGATCAAGAAAGCCCAGGCTGCGGGCGATCCCGACACCGGAGAAACCTATTACCGCCATTGGCTCGCGGCCCTGGAGCGGATCGTTGCCGAAAAGGGCGTCACCGACGCGCCCACGCTGCACCGCTATTATCACGCCTGGGATCACGCCACCGCGCGCACACCGCACGGTACGCCCATCGAGTTGCGGCCCGAGGATTTCAAGTAGCGGCCGCCGAGCGCTAGATGCGCTCGGGCGTATGGATGTGTTCGGGCCGCACGCCAAGGCCCAACACCCGCGCCGGGATACGGCGCAAAATCGGATAATGCTGGAGCAACCTCAACGCCAGCGGCGGCTTAAGCTCCGATTGTCCCAGCACCGTGCGGATCACGTTGTTCTGCAGGAACACCTGGACGCGCTGGGTCACACGCGTCGGAAATTCGCGGCGATCCTGCACCTTTTGCAGCGTGCCGTCGTCAATCGGGCCGGCGCGCAACGGCTCCGCCAGAATGTTGGCGGTGGCCACGGCATCCTGCACCGCCAGATTGACGCCGACACCGCCGATCGGCGACATCGCATGCGCCGCATCGCCAATGCAAAGCAACCCGCTGCGGTGCCATCGCTTGAGACGGTCCACCGCGACCGTCAGCAGCTTGATCTGGTCCCAGTCCTTGATCTCGCGCATCCGGCCCTTGAGAAACGGCACCGCCTGCTCGACGGCGGCCCGGAAACTCTCGATGCCCCTGGCGCGTACGTCTTCGATCGAGCCCTTCGGGATGACATAAGCGCATTGCCAATAGTTGCCGCGCTCGATCATCACCAGAATGCGGCCCGGCAGGAACAGGCCCATCGTTTCTTCCGGGTCGCCGGACAGCCGGCTGACCCGAAACCACAGCACATCCATCGGCGCGCCGAGTTCTTCGACGATCAGCCCCGCCTTCTCGCGCACGGTCGAATGGCGGCCATCGCAGCCGACGACAAGGGCCGCCCTGACCTCCAGAACGCCGTCAGGCGTGGCCGCGCGGACACCCCGGACGCGACCGCCTTCCTCGATCAGGTCCGTCACCTCCGCCCTCATCAATAAATTGAAGCGCGGATAACGGCGGCCGTGGTCGGCCAGGAAATTCAGGAAGTCCCACTGCGGCATCAACGCGATGTATTTGCAGCGCGTCGGCAAATGGCGGAAATCGGCGATGGTCAGTTCGAGGTTGCCATAGCGCCCGGACAGCGTCGGCGCCGTCGAATGCGGCAGCTTGAGAAACGCATCGAGCAGACCCAGCTCATGCATCAGTTCGAGCGTCGAAGGGTGGATGGTGTCGCCGCGGAAGTCGCGCAGGAAATCGGCGTGCTTCTCCAGCACCGTGACGTCGATGCCGGCGCGGGCCAGCAAAAAACCGAGCATCATCCCGGCGGGTCCGCCGCCGGCGACACAGCACTGCGTGGCGATGGCTTGCGCCACGGCATCCTCCCCGTTCAGAAGCAGGCGCCGCGCTCGGCCACCATGTAGCCGGTGAGCAACAGCGCACCGAACGCCAACACCACCACCGCGGCACCCACCTCGATGCCGCGCATCGCCAGCATGCCGTAACCCGAGCGCGCGCCGGCAAGCCGCGCGGCGGCGGATCGTGCCCAGACTGCCATCGTGGCGATGGCCGCGACCGTGACCGCGGTGCCGAGGCCCATCATAAAGGTCGCGGCAACGCCGGTCCAAAACAAGCCCTGCGCCAGTGTGAATACGAGGATGATGATCGCGCCCGAACAGGGCCGCAAGCCGACCGCGACAATCGCGGAAAGGCCGCGCCGCCAGCCGCCGGGGCCGGCCAGATCCTGCGGCTCGGGGCCGTGTGCATGGCCCCAGGCCGAGGCGTGATCGTCATCGTGGTGATGGTCACGATGGTCGTGGTCGTGAGAATGATGGTCGTGCTCATACGGCGGTGTCACCGCGGCACCGACCGCATGC
>JAFKKQ010000242.1 GCA_017304505.1 Hyphomicrobiales bacterium
CATGTGCTGCGCGCAGATCTGGCGAGCAAGCAGCGCGCGCACATGCTCGGAAATGCCGACCGGGTTGCGGGTGAAGGACAGCGCGTCGGCGATGCCCTCGAGGATTGTGCTGAGATCGCGGATCGACACGCGCTCGGCCAGCAGCAATTGCAGCACGCGCTGGATGCCGGAGACGGTGATCTGGCTCGGTACGATATCCTTGACCAGTTCTCCCTGTTCCTTCGGCAGTTCCTTGATGAGCTTTTGCACCTCGGCGTAGGACAGAAGCTCCGCCGTGTTGGCCTTGAGCAGTTCCGTGAGGTGCGTCGACAGCACGGTCGCGGCGTCCACCACGGTGTAACCTTTGATCGCCGCCTCTTCCTTCTGCGCCACGTCGACCCAGGTTGCGGGCAGACCGAACGTGGGCTCGATGGTGTGCATGCCGGGCAGCTTCACCTGCGCGCCGGTCGGATCCATGACCATGTACTGACCCGGCCAGATGCGTCCGGTACCGGCCTCGACCTCCTTGATCTTGATGCCGTAGCTGTTGGCCTCGAGCTGCACATTGTCGAGGATGCGCACCGCCGGCATCACGAAGCCCATCTCGATGGCGAGCGAGCGGCGCAACGCCTTGATCTGCTCGGTCAGGCGGTCCGCCCCGTCGGGCGCATTGACCAGCGGCAGCAGCGCGTAGCCCAGTTCGATCTTGAGATCGTCGATCTTGAGCGCCGCCGCGATCGGCTCGTCGGCTGGAACGGTTTTCTTTTCCGTTTCGGCTTTGGTTTCTTCGGCCGCGAGCGCAAGCTTCTGGCGCTTGTCCATCGCGTAGGCGAGGGCGCCCGCGCCGCCGCCGAGCAGCAGGAACGGCAGCATCGGAATGCCGGGTAGCAGCGCCATCACCGTCATCACTGCGCCCGACATGCCGAGCGCCTTCGGATAGTCCGACAGTTGCCGCAGGAGCGCCTTGTCGGCCGCTCCGGCAACGCCGGCCTTGGTGACGAGCAGGCCCGCCGCGGTCGAGACGATCAGCGCCGGAATTTGCGTCACCAGGCCGTCGCCGACCGTGAGCAGCGTGTAGGTGCGGCCCGCCTCGGTAAACGTCAGACCTTGCTGGGCGATGCCGATGATCATGCCGCCGATAATGTTGATGAACACCACGAGCAGGCCGGCGATGGCGTCGCCACGAACGAATTTCGAGGCGCCGTCCATCGCGCCGAAGAAGCCGCTTTCGTCCTCGAGTTCGGCGCGCCGCCGTCGCGCCTCTTTCTCGTCGATCAGGCCGGCGGAAAGATCGGCGTCGATCGCCATCTGCTTGCCGGGCATGGCGTCCAAGTGGAAGCGCGCCGCCACCTCGGCGATGCGGCCGGAGCCCTTGGTGATGACGACGAAGTTCACGATCACCAGGATGGTGAAGACGATGATTCCGATGACGAAGTTGCCGCTCATCACGAAGTTGCCGAACGCTTCGATGACGTGACCGGCCGCGCTGGTGCCCTCGTGACCGTGCGCCAAGATCAGCCGAGTCGAGGCGAGGTTGAGCGACAGCCGCAGCATGGTCGAGATCAGCAGCACCGTCGGGAAGGCGGAGATCAGGATCGACAGCGTGATCGAGATCGCCAGCGCCAGGTCGAGCAGGATCGGCGGCAGCGGCAGGATCAGGACGACCAGGATCGTCAGCACGCCGATGGCGAGCGCAAGGTCACCGCGCTTGAGCAGCGCGCCGAGTTCGCCCAGCGTCGGAAGTTTGAAGCCGCCGGCCCCTGTGCTGCCGGTGGTGACGTCGGTCATGAGAGTGCGGCTGTCCCTGTCGGCCTTCGAAAATCAATGGGAACGCAATGCGACCATCACCGCCGTATCCCGGCACCGCGCAAGACGGTTGCCGGCTACGGTCAGGCCGGAGAATCAAAGACTTAAGACCAGCTCCCCCGTTAGGCAGAATTTGCCCGGTGTATGGTTACCAAGGAGTTAAAAGATACCGCCGACACCGTTGTTCGGCCCGGTGTGGCCGAAGAGTCGCAGTCGGTGTGGAAGGCAGAGCCCGCTGGCGTGACAGCCTCTCCTTCTTCACCCTCCCCCACCAGGGGAGGGTGAAGCGCGTCTGCCTCACGTTCCGAGACAAATCGCGCGTGCAACGGATTCGATTCTCAAACAGCCGGTTTAGCCAACGCTGCGCCGCCCCTGTTGTTTGTTTCTCGGGCCCGGGGCTGGCCCGCTTCCCATTTTTCCTTTCCCCTCGTTCGAGAGGATGGAGCGCCGGGAGGCGCCAGGGGCTTGCGAGGCCCCTTACGGACCCTGACGAGGGGTCCGTTGGTGCGTCTGGCGAAGACGCACGAGCCCTTTGCGAAGGGCCCGGCGCCTCCAGGCGCTCCACCGCGATGTCGTTGTCGGACACCGCGCCCCGCTCCGTCATCCAACGCCGCGATCGACGACGCCCTCGATGAGCAAGGCTGCGGACAGG